>JASHSY010000293.1 GCA_030040825.1 Xanthobacteraceae bacterium | reverse complement strand
GTTCGCGAATTAGCAGCCCGCGTTAGTGCATGCACCGGAAATGGCCCTTTACACGCACCAGTAGCATGCGACAAGAGGAGGCCTGTCGGCCAACCGCGACGGCAATTGCAGTGAGGTTATCATGAGAAGTGTCCATGGGGGTCTTGAGGTAATCGCAGTGGTTTTTGCATTTGCCGCCGCCTGGTTCTGGTTTCGGTCATCGCAATCATTCGCGTCCGACATAAACGGCTTAGACACCCTGGCCAGCCTCAAGTCGTGGCTCGGCAATGTCGCGTATTACAACCGAATCGCGGCGTTTTGCGCGGGTATCGGTGCGATGGCTGAAGGCGCCAAAGTGTTGGCAATAAGGGCCGGCTTGTTCTGATTGCCAAGGCGGCGACCGCTACTCAAACAAACTCGGCCAAGGGTCGTTAACTTTGGCGCACCGGCGGTCGTCTACGGCGACCCTTGCCTGCGGTCGTCATTCTAGAAAAAAGCTTTTAAGGCTAACACGAGACAAGCTTTGCGCCCCGCCGCACGTCGCATCTACATCTTCGACGTATGAGCCTATTGGCTATTTCGAGTAGAACCAACCGGGTCAATTTTGACAGCGCGACCGGCCGGACGTGGCAGGTGCCGATCACGCGGATTGGCGGCCTGCCGATTGCGGTCATTGATCGCGAACAATCGGCGAAACTCTTGGTGGAGCTTGCACTTAACCGGCGCGGCGTACAACAACCGCCGCTCATCGTTACTTCGGCCAACGGCCACGTGCTGTCGCTTTGCGCCCGGCGAACCGCTGTCCGCAATGTTTTCCTGCAGACCGACCTCATCCACGCCGACGGCATGTCGTTGGTGTTTGGCTCGCGGCTGCATTGCCTGACGCCGCTTCCGGAACGGATCTGCACGACAGATTTCTTCCACGATGTTGCGGAGGTCGGTCAGCGCTGCGGTGCCCGCATGTTCCTTCTTGGCGGTACCCGAGCTGTCAGCGATGCGGCAGCGAAGCGGGTGAAAGCGCAATATCCTAATCTGAATATCGTCGGCCACGCATGCGGTTATATCCGCCGCGAAAACGACGAAGCGAACGTCATTGACGCCATTAACGCTGCGCAACCGGACATTCTGTGGATTGGTCTCGGTGTCCCGCTCGAGCAGCAGTTTGCTGTCCGCAATCGCTACCGGCTCACTGGCGTTGGTCTGATCAAGACCGCTGGCGGATTGTTCGATGTTCTATCAGGCGAGAAATCGCGGGCCCCGCAATGGCTGATCGACGTCGGGTTAGAATGGGCTTATCGCTGGTATCTCGAGCCGAGACGGTTGTCGGTTCGCTATTTCACTACCAATCCGCACGCGCTTTATCTGTTGCTGACCCAGACCGGCGGATGAGGGACAGCCCGCTGGGGGACGTCGATCACCGATCGCCGCAATCAGGATCAGCAAGATCAAATCTTCCGGCTTCCAAAATGTTCAGACTATACCGCAACCGGAACATTGTGGGCGGTAATGAAACAGTCCGCCGCCTAGCGATCCGAATATTGAAAACCCCGCCAACAGATCAGCCAATCAACATTACAACCACCGCTTAGCGAGCGATAGAATCGTCTTCGCAAGCGCGTACAGGTGGTGGTGGCAGGCAATGGCCGGTCGGTGATCGGCTGTCGTTGTCGCTTTGATGCCGCAAGAGGTAGCGGCAGGATCGATACTCGCTCAAGCGGCGGCGCGGCTATTTCCGGTCGGTCGGCCACTTGTCGCCGAACCGCGCAGCCCGAGTACGGTAACCAAGTTTTCTATCTCCAGGCGGGCGGCAACGTGTGACATCGTCAGCCGAGTACCCAGCGTGCGTTCGTCGACGGCATCGAATGCGGTCAATCCACGTGGATAAAACTCGCGGAAGATTACCCGCTCCGCGAGTCCCTCCGCGCATCGGAAATTCAGCATTTGCGAGAGTTTCTGCAGCCCCTCGCCCACGCAGCGCGTGTTACGCGAATTGAGCATCGAAAGACGATTTCTCAGCACAATCCACTCTGTGGCAAGATTGCCGTGAAGTAGGCGCTGCTGCCGTGCCTCTTCTACCATCCGCGAGTAGTGACTCGGCCCGGTGACAGCCAAGGTCTCACGGTCGACGGTGGCAAGAACATCCAAATCAACAAAACTGTCATTAAGCGGCGTAATGAGGACATCCGCTATCGAATGAGCTATTCGCCCCACATAACTATCGTGCCCAGGCGTATCAATCACAATAAAATCGTTGCTTCCCGTTCGCGCATTGACGACATCGAGAAAGGCCTTGCCATCCGCCGCCTCGTCTTCGGCAGTCGGATTGTTGGTGTTCTCGGTGAAATAAAGATGATTGGGGATCTCAAGCTCACGCCCAATGTGCTGCGCCCAAGCAAACCTGTTCTCGATATAATGGGTGAATGTACTTTGCCGCGAATCGAGATCGATGGTGGCGACACGCTGGCCTGCCTTAATCAGCGCGATGGCCAGATGCATCGCGACGGTAGATTTACCCGAACCACCTTTTTCGTTACCCACAACAACGATCCGCCCGGAGGGATTGGACGTTGTGCCGTCGGCAGACATTCACTCCCCCTAGATTTCAACCATGATGCGAAATGCCTACGTGATTCTCGAAAATCTCGCAAGTTAACTTTGTCGCGGCGCATCGCGAATATTTTCGAAAGGCATCAGAGTCTTTCCTACCCTCTTTATTTTTTGCCGTTATTGAATACGGCGGCGTATCGCAAAGAAAATGGCGATAAAATAATCTCGAAGTGCAGCGTCGCCTCTATCGGAACCTGTCACCTCTGTCGGAAATGCCGGGGCGTGACAAATTCACTCCATGCTCGTTGCGAGTGCGCATGACGTGGCGCCGCAAGTTCAGCAACGAAGCAGGTGACGAGCGGCTGCGACGGCGGGCGCGACCCGGGCCCGGACGACCTGTCAGAGCTGTTTTTTCAGTGCGCTGATTTGGTCTTAACTCTTGTCTAATCGAAACATGCTATTCCGTAGCTCCAACTGGCAATGGGGTCATATGGGCAATTCGGAGCGCAAGACGATCCTTGGCGCTAGCCAACGTCTTATCTGGCATAATCGAACGCTGCTTTGGTTTGTACGAAGGGCGTTCTGTTCGTTGTCCTTGGCGCTGATTTTGTTTGGAGCGCAACCGGCGCACGCCAATCAATGTTTTATTGCCGGCCCACGTTATCTTTTAGAAGGGGATACCGTCGAATGGCGAATTAAAATTCGCAGCCGCGAGAGTTGCGTGCATGGAGTTCGTTTCAGCTACGTATATAACGCTACAGTCAGCCTCGTAACGCCGCCACAATCTGGTCACGTGACCATTGTTGGCTTAGGTTTCTTATACACGTCGAGGCCCGATTTTCAGGGCGAAGACTCGTTCGTTGTTGGCGTCAGGGGATCCAAGAATAAGACAACCGGCTTTTCTAAAATTCGCGTCGTCATGTCTGTCGTTGGAACCAACCAAGCGTTCAATACTGCCAGCTCGTTTGAAGAAAAACGATTGGGATTTTGACTTGCTACCGCGAAATCTTGACGTCCAACCGCTCAGGCCGCGTCGCGATCATCTCTAGCCAAGCTGGTACTTGCCGGCGCCGGCGATTGTCGGACTTACGTCCAGGCAATGGCAAAAACGAGATTCATAATTCGGCCAAAAGCGAGTAAACCCTAGCCGCTCGGGCCGTTCGAATATGGCAGGATTAGCCGCAAAACGTCTGGGGTCTTTCTTCGGCGTCCAGATTGGCGGGCCTGTGGGCGTAAGCTGGGCGATAAGCCGCCGCTGTCGTAGCCAGATTTGTCGCGCCAAGAATTCGGCAAGAAGTCGAGGTTGACAGCCACCTCTTCCGGAGATGCTCAAAATGACCAAGCCTGCGCTGAACCGACGTGCATTTAATGCGCTTTCCGCGGCCTTCAGTTTAACATTTGCCGCCACCGCGGTGCCGCGGCGGGTGCAGGCCACGGGTCTGGCAGCTGCGACCGATGCGACCGTGCAATCCCAGGAGCACACGGTTAAGTTCCAGGACGGCAAGATCGTGCCGGCCATAGGCCAAGGCTCGTGGCATCTCGGAGAAGGACGTCATCCGGCAGCCGTCGAAGAAGAGGCGCTGCGCACCGGCATCTCGCTCGGCATGACGCTTATCGATACGTCGGGAAACTATGGCGCCGGCCATTCCGAGGAACTTATTGGCCGTGCGATTGGCGGAAAGCGTAACAAGATATTTCTCGTCACCAAGGTCGAGGCCAATGAGGCGACCGGCGAAGAAATGGCGCGGGCCTGCGATGCAAGCCTCGCCCGGCTTAAGATCGACTCCATCGATCTTTATTTGCTGCACTGGCCGGTCCCGGTGCTACAATTCGCTGGCGTGGTCGCGGGTTTCGAGGAGCTTCGCGCGAAGGGGAAAATTCGCGCCTGGGGCGTGTCGAATTTCAACACTCGACAAATGGAGGAGCTCTTCCGCGTCCCGGAAGGTCATCGCTGCGCGACCAATCAAGTGCCCTACAGCCTCAACAATCGTGGGATCGAACGCGACCTCTTGCCTTGGTGCAAGGAACATTCGATGCCGGCGATGGGCTATTCGCCGCTGGGCGGCGATAACAGGCTGGTTATCGGTGATGCGACGCTCAAGCGAATCGGCGAGGCGCATGGATGTTCGGCAGCAGCGGTGGCGTTGGCCTTCGTCACGCGCAGCGGCAACCTCATTGCCATTCCCGAATCTGGCTCGCCGGCGCATGTCAAAGAGAATGCCGTGGCGCTTTCGTTATCACTTACGCCGGAAGACCTGCAGGCGTTAGATGCAGCATTTCCCGGCCCAAATACCCGTTGATTACGGTCAAGCGAGAAGTTGTAGTTGGGCGGCCGAATGTCAACGCGCGCCGAATTGATGACAGGCAATGCCGATTTGGACCAAACTTGAGGCCGCTCAACGCTGACTGGGGCCACTCGGCCCGAACCTGTCAGCTGGCTGTAATTAACGGGCGAACCGCCTCGTCGGTCAATAACTGTTCGAAATATTCGATCGTCCGCATGAGCCCT
>JASHSY010000292.1 GCA_030040825.1 Xanthobacteraceae bacterium | reverse complement strand
TATGCCCGAAACGCTGCGGTGATCGAAGCGGAGCCGGCGCTTGGGCTGGGCGGCCCGACCGTTGCCTGGTGCGATGCGGCTTTCCAGGCCATGCGCGTGACCAGCGACCCGAGTTATCCGGCGAACATCCGGCAGCCCATTCTGATCGTCGGCGCCGGCCGCGACGTCATTGTTTCAAACACCGCGATCGAAGACTTCGCCACACAGCTGCGCGCCGGTTCGCTTCTTGTTGTCAGCGGCGCCCAGCACGAATTGTTGATGGAGCAGGACCGTTACCGTTCGCAATTCTTGGCCGCATTCGACGCCTTCGTCCCCGGGACGCCGCCGTATTAAGGCGTAGCGGCGGATTATTTCCGCAATAGCGCCATTGCTTTGGCATGCGCGCGCTTGTCGCCGGCGGCGATAATCTTGCCGCCCTTATGCGGCTTGTCATTGTCCCATGTCGTGATGATGCCGCCAGCGCCCTCGATGATCGGGATGAGCGGCAGTACGTCATAGGGCTTCAGTTCGGTTTCGATCACCAGATCGATGTGGCCGGCGGCCAGCATGCAATAAGCATAGCAATCGCCGCCATAGCGCGACAGCCGCACCGCGTCTTCGACGCGCCGGAATGAGCCCCGGTCGTCCTGGTGCATCAGAAGCGGGCTGGTGGTCGCCAGCACCGCCTCGTCGAGGTTGGCGCACGGCCGAGCGCGCAATGCGCGATCGCCGGCCGGGCCACGGTAGCGTGCGGCCTTGCCGTCGCCGGTAAACTGCTCGCGGATAAATGGCTGATGCATCATGCCGTAGATCGGTTCGCCACGACGCATGAGCGCAATCAACGTGCCCCACGCGGGCATGCCGCAGATAAAAGATTTGGTGCCGTCAATTGGATCAAGCACCCAGACATATTCGGCGTCAGGGCGTTCAGCGGCGAATTCTTCGCCCAGAATGCCGTGCTCCGGGAAGGTCTTTTTGATCAGCGCACGCATGCCGGCTTCGGCGGCGCGATCGGCGGCGGTGACCGGATCGAAGCCGCCGGACCGACTCTTGTTTTCAATCCCGAGCGCACTACGAAAAAATGGCCGAATGGTTTCGCCGGAAACGGTGGCGAGCTCGTCCACGAACGCGGCAAAGTCGATCGCGGTCATACCTTCCTGCCTCGTGGGTTCGAGTATCGAAATTCAGTCTCGTCGGCAAATTCAGTGTTGCCAATTGGCAACGCTCCCGCGCCAAATGACCCACACAAACGGCGCGCTGGTTCCAAGACGGCCAAGTGCCTGAGTTTTGCACGACGCTCCCTGGGAACGGCTTGTTGCCGAAACCATTGCGGAACTTTCGTTTTTGGCCGGTACGTCTTGAAGATGGCATTCAGCCCATGGGGAACACCGGATTTGCATAGTTTGCAGGAGATTTCCGGGGAAAATGCCATTGGGGTAGGTAGCAGCACTTGCGTTTTGTGCGACGCGGTGTATGTTGCTGCAGTGCGGTAGCGGGAGATCCTTCTCCCTGGTTACCGTCGCCCTCCTTGGGCGTTTCCTCCCTAGACTTGGGCCGCTTGCATTGCGAGCGGCCCTTTTTCTTGGCGGTTGTTATCGTTTGTCGCTGGGCCGCTTACTCGGCCGCCGCCCGGTAGGGCCGTAATTCCTCCAGCGGTATTGCCGCCAGCCGATCAGCCAGGATTTCGAATTCTCCCGCCAGCTTCGAAAAAGTCGCCGACTTCTGGTAGCGGCGCTCGTCCATATAGAGCGCGCGGTTGATCTCAAGCTGGATGGCGTGGAGACCCGCGGTGGGGTTGCCGTAGTGCTCGGTGATGAAGCCGCCGGCGTAAGGCTTGTTGCGGCTGACGACATAGCCGAAGTCACGCATCGTTGCCTCGATCGTCTCGGCAATCAGCGGGACGCAGCTCGTGCCGTAGCGGTCGCCGAGCACCAGATCCGCACGCGGTCGTTCGTCCTTGGCGCCGGTCGACGATGGCATGGAATGACAATCGACCAGCATGGCGGCGCCGAATTCGCGATGCAGCCGCATGAACACCCGCTGCAAAATGCGATGATAGGGCTTGTAAAGGCCATCGATCCGCTTGAGCGCCTCGGCGACCGAAATGCGCTGATCATAGATTTCCTGCGCATCGCCGACGACGCGCGCAACGGTGCCGAGGCCGCCGGCCACCCGCATCGAGCGGGTGTTGGCAAAGGACGGCAGCCGGCCATCGAACATGCGCGGGTCGAGTTCGTAAGGCTCGCGATTGACGTCGACATAGCAGCGCGGAAAGTGCGCGCGAACCAGTGGATGACCGTGCCGCACCACGCCGGCCATCAATTCGTCGACGAACGAATCTTCGGAGCGGCGTAGCGTCGCCAGATCGAGCCGTGAGGTCAACAGGAACTCGCGCGGATAAACCCGTCCACTGTGCGGTGAATTGAACAACAGCGGGCCGCGGCATTGCGCCGGCTCGAGCGCCTCGAACGCGGGATCGAACTCGTCCTGGATTTCCGCCATGGCGCCGGTCGGCCTCGGTACGGCTTTAACGATCCAGCAATCGATATCGATCCCTAGCGTGCGGTGGCGGCTATTGTCCAGGGCTTGCCGGAGCCAAAGCCGCCTACCTTCACCTCATGTTTACCCGCGATCGGGCTTATGGAATCAAGGGGGCCGGCCGGCGTGCCGGGGATCGAATGGCAATGCCCAAAATCCTGTTAGCGGAAGACGACATCGACATGCGCCGATTCCTCGTCAAGGCGCTGCAAAATGCCGGTTACGAGGTCATGTCCTATGACAACGGCATGGCCGCTTACCAGCGGCTGCGGGAAGAACCGTTCGAACTTCTGCTTACCGATATTGTCATGCCGGAAATGGACGGCATCGAGCTTGCCCGCCGCGCCGCGGAACTCGACCCGGACATCAAGATCATGTTCATCACCGGGTTCGCGGCGGTCGCGCTCAATTCCGATTCAAGCGCGCCCAAGCACGCCAAGGTGTTGTCCAAGCCGATCCACCTGCGCGAACTCGTCAACGAAGTACAGAAGATGCTCGCCGCGTAGGACGGGCCGAGAGCTTCAGCCGACAACCGATCTCGCGCCGCGACGAGGGCCTACGCTTCCCGGCGTTTCTCCCGCACAGGACGTTGGTGGTGGATCACGGCATGCACGCTGCCGTGATAATTACGCGCGACGACGCCGGCGGCAGTCGCATGCGCAACTTTGTGTCCGGAAACGGCCGGCTCTGCTGCGGACGATTCCCTGATGATCGCCGGCGCGACCTTGTGCGTTACCGTCGTATGCGCAACTTTGTGCTCGGCAACGACAGGCTCTGCTAAGGAAGGTTCCGTGATGATTGCCGGCGCGGTCTTGCGCGCGGCCGTTGGCAGGACTTTTGCAGCCTGCTTCGAAGCATGCTTTGGCACTTGCGGTTCGGTCCGAGCGCTCTTTGCTTCTTCTGCCGTGTTGGTTTCCTTCAGTTGCGACTGCTCAAGCTCGGCGAAGGCCGTCAGCCGCCGGCAGGGCAGAAGCCGGACGAAAGTGAGTTTGGAATCGTCGACCTTCGATTTTCGCCACGCTTCGATCGTGCGGCCGGTGACGCGCACGACGTAGTTGCGCGTTTCCGCCGGCAATGCGCGGCGGCGATCGAGCCACTCGCCGACGCGGTGTGCACCGGCATTGTAGGCGGCGGCCGCAAATCCGAGATTGCCGAAGTGCTCGCGCAAGGTGTGTAACAACCGCGCCGATGCCGGAATTGCTTGCTGCGGATCGAAAGGATTGCCGACGCCCTCTTCGGCGGCGACTTCCGGCATGAATTGCGCAATGCCCTGGGCGCCGACCTTGCTCACCGCGTCGTGTCGCAGCCGGCTTTCCTGCCAGATCAGATTGGCGAAGAACGGGACCGGCAAATGGTAATCCTGCGCGGAGGTCATCAGCGCTCTACAAAGCCCTTCAAGGGAATCGGCGACGTCGGCATCGGCGTTTGCGTCCGTACTGACGGGAGCCGGTGGAGGCGGTGCGTCCGGTTGTTCATCCTGGTCGTGCGCTGCTTCGGCGGATTCGATTGTCGAGGGTGCGGCGACGGGCGCGCGGTCGCCCTTGCCGAGACCCAATCCGAGATGCAACGGACCGGGAATCGATGTTGTGACGCCATCGGGCAATGGCTCCTGAAATTTGGCTTCCGGCGCCGCGCCTCGCACGCCGACCAATAAGATTGCCACCGCCAGCAATGGACGCATTCCCGCTCCCCGCAAATAGCCCGTAGGCGGCATCCAATGAGGCGCCGTCACGTGGATCAAATGAGAGAAGTCCCCTCGACGAGGCCGGCAGATGCCGGGCCAAGCGGGCGCTTTTTTGGAAACAATAGGAGTTTGCCAAGACCGTTCAGGGCGATTGCCGAGCCAAGATGTGGCGCAGACGTGGTCGTGAAACTTTGCGGGACGCGCGCGAGGGCGGCCGCCCTAAATCTCAGATTTGAATCGTTATAAACGGCTTGCGCGTTCGCGAGGAAAGTCGGATATTAGTTACGTTCGTGACCAATTGCCGCGAAGGTTGCGGGCCGCCGGTATTTGGGAGGTTTCATGGCCGCGCACGACACAAAAATAGAGGCCAAAATTCGCAAAGCCGAGAACCGGGCGCCGCGGCGCGACGCTCCGTTCAGCTATCAACCTGGCTTCGGCAATCATTTCGTTTCGGAAGCTGTACCGGGCGCGTTGCCGGTCGGAAGGAACTCGCCGCAACGGCCACCGCTTGGCCTCTATGCCGAGCAGATTTCGGG
>JASHSY010000291.1 GCA_030040825.1 Xanthobacteraceae bacterium | reverse complement strand
TGAACCTTAGCACGCGAAAGGCCCGGCGAAAGTGATCCGATGGTTGCAGGGCCTATCCAAGGTCCCTATCTTCGCGCCATCTGGAAGACCAAAACAGCACGCGCGGCTTTCGCCGTATCACCTATTTCCTCGACTGGGATTGGGCCGAGGTCGAGCGCAATCCGTTCTTTTGCCCCGACGCGCAGGCCGCCACCCGTTTCGCCGAATATCTGGACGCTGTGCGCAAGCGCGGGTCTTCGATCGGCGCGGTCATCGAAATCGTGGCCGACGGTGTGCCACCGGGGCTCGGCGCGCCGATCTATGGCAAGCTCGACGCCGATCTCGCAGCGGCACTGATGAGTATCAACGCAGTCAAGGGCGTTGAGATCGGCGCCGGCTTCGCTGCGGCCGAGCTTCCCGGCGAGGAGAATGGCGACGAAATGCGGATGGGCAACGAGCGCCAGCCGATTTTTCTGTCGAACCATGCCGGAGGCATTCTTGGCGGCATCTCGACCGGCCAGCCGGTAGTGGCGCGTTTCGCGGTCAAGCCGACCTCATCGATCCTCACGCCGCGACGCACAGTCGATCGCTATGGCAGGGAGACCGAGATCGTCACCACCGGGCGTCACGATCCCTGCGTCGGCATTCGCGCGGTGCCGGTTGGCGAAGCGATGATGGCGTGCGTGGTTGCCGATCACTATCTGCGTCATCGCGGCCAGGTCGGCGAGGCGGCGGCGTGGCCGTTTCCGCAACCGCCGCGGTAAAACATGAACGATGCCCACCAACGCATTCAACTCGCCGTCGCCGCTTTTGCCCGCGGCGAACTGGTCATCGTTGCCGATGACGATGATCGCGAGAATGAGGGCGATTTATTCGTCGCCGCCTCGCTGTGTACGCCCGAGAAGATGGCCTTTATCATCCGGCATACCTCCGGCATCGTCTGCGCGCCGCTGGCGCAGGACGAAGCGCGGCGGCTGCATCTCGATCCGATGGTGGCGCGCAACGATGCGCCGCTCGGTACCGCCTTCACCGTCTCCGTCGATGCCCGTCCCGGACTGACCACCGGCATATCCGCCGAGGAACGCACCAACACCGTCCGGGCGCTCGCCAACGGCAATATGGGCGCGACGGATTTCGTGCGGCCCGGGCACGTGTTTCCGCTGGTGGCCCGGGAAGGCGGCGTGCTCATGCGTTCGGGCCACACCGAAGCATGCGTCGACCTGTGCCGGTTGGCCGGGCTGCCGCCCGTCGGCGTGCTCGCCGAAATGATGAACGACGATGGAACGGTCATGCGCGGACCGCAGATCGCCGAATTCGCCGCACGTCATAAGCTCCAGCGCATCTCGATCGCCGATTTGATTGCCTATCGGCAGGCGCGCGACAAACTGATCGAGCGCGTCGGCGAATTTCCGGTGGAAACCGAGATTGGCACGCTGACGGGATACGCATTTCAAACGCCGTTCGATACGTTCTATCACATGGCGTTCGTGCACGGCCGCATCGGCAACGGCCGCAACGTGCTGACACGACTGCATCGCGCCAACCTGATCCTCGACGTGTTCGGCGGCGCCAAGGCGATCCATCGCACGCTTGAGCGTTTCAAGGCCGAGGGCAGGGGCGTGCTGGTGGTGTTGCGCGACGGTGCGGCCGGCGTGCCGGTGATCGCCATTCCGAAGTCGGAAGAAACCGCGTCAGGCGAGGCGCGGAGCCGCCAGTGGCGCGAGGTCGGTCTCGGTGCACAGATTCTCAAGGATCTCGGCGTCAGTTCGATCCGCGTGCTGAGTTCTTCCCAGCATCTGACCTATGTCGGCCTGTCCGGCTTCGGCATTGAAATCGTGGCAACCGAACCGCTCGACGTGTGAACACAGAGGGGTGCAAATGAGCAAACTGATTTCACGGATCTGGACGTTCGCGGCCGTCATCCTGCTCGGGTTTGCCGTGGCGGGCTGCGGCTACAACACCATTCCGACGCTCCAGGAGCAGGCCAAGGCGCGTTGGGCGGACGTGCAGAATCAGTATCAGCGGCGCGCCGACCTCATTCCCAATTTGGTCGCCACCGTGCAGGGCTACGCCGCGCAGGAGAAAAACGTACTGACCGCGGTGGTGGAAGCCCGCGCCAAGGCGACACAGATCAAAGTCGACGCTTCGCAGCTTACCGATCCCGACAAACTGAAAGCCTTCCAGGATGCGCAGAACCAGCTGACCGGCGCGCTCGGCCGCCTGCTCGCGGTATCGGAGAACTACCCGGAGCTCAAATCCAACGCTAATTTCCTGGCGCTGCAGTCGCAGCTCGAAGGCACCGAGAACCGCATCGCGGTGGCGCGGCGCGATTACATCGACGCGGTGCGCGCCTACAACACGGCGTTGCGCACTTTCCCGACGGTGATCTGGGCGAAGACCGCGTTCGCAAGCGAGAAGCCGATGGCGGAATTCACCGCGAACGAAGGAAGCGACAAGCCTCCGCAAGTGAAGTTCTAAGAGACGTGCGGTGAAAAAGCTCGCGCCCACCGCCGCGGCGACGCTTATCGTCCTGTTCGCGTCTTTCGCGTTTGCTTTCAACTTTCCCGCTTTGACCGGCCGCGTCGTCGACGATGCCGGCGTCATGACGCCGACAAGCCGGAGCGATGTCGAAGCCAAGCTCAAGACCCTGGAAGACAAATCCGGCATTCAGCTTGTCGTTGCCACCGTAAAGTCGTTGCAAGGCGGCGACATCGAGACCTTCGCCAACGGCTTGTTCCGTTTTTGGAGGCTCGGTGAGGCCAAGAAAAACAACGGCGTGCTGCTTCTCGTTGCTCCCGCCGAGCATAAAGTGCGGATCGAGGTCGGTTACGGGCTCGAAGGCACGCTGACCGACGCACTGTCGTCGGTGATCATCGCCGGTGCGATCATCCCGCGCTTCAAGGCCGGTGACTATCCGGGCGGCATCGAGCGCGGCGTCGACGGCATTATCAGCGTGCTGAGCGGCGACACCACCGACTGGCATCAGAAGGCCAATGTGCGCACCGAAGATGCCTCGGCCGATTTCGACAATCTGTTTCCGTTGCTGCTGCTGGCCATCCTGCTAGCGGTGATCTGGTACCTGATCCACCAGGCGAACGGGCCGAGATCCGGTCGCCGAGGCGGCGGGGTAGGGCCGATCATATGGGGCCCGGGCTGGGGTGGCGGCTTCGGCGGCGGAGGCTTCTCCGGCGGCGGCTTCGGTGGCGGCTTTGGCGGCGGATTTTCCGGCGGCGGCGGCTCGTCGGGCGGCGGCGGGGCGTCCGGAGGCTGGTGATGCACCTGAGTACCGAAGATCACGAGGTCGTTTCAGCCGCCATTCATGCGGCCGAAAAGCATACCACCGGCCAAATTGTTTGCGTGCTTGCGCGCGCTTCGGCCGATTACGCGCATGTTCCAATTTTGTGGGCGAGCGCGCTCGCATTATTGGCGCCGTGGCCGCTAATCGTGTTCACGCCGTGGAGCGTGCAGCGGATTTTCCTGGTCCAGCTCGTTGTCTTCATTGTCGCAGCGCTCGTGTTTTTTCTCACACCGTTGCGGCTCGCGCTGGTTCCGCGAGCGGTGCGACGCGGACATGCGCATCGCGCGGCGCTCGAGCAGTTTGTCCTCCGCCGGGTCGCCCACACCAGAAGTCGGAGCGGCGTGCTTATCTACGTGTCGCTGGCGGAACGCTATGCGCGGATCATCGCCGACGACGGCATTGCCGCGAAAGTGAACAACGCGGAATGGCAGAGCGCGATCGATGCGCTCACGGGCCATATGCGAGACGGCCGTATCGCGGACGGTTTTGTTGCCGCCATTGAGCGATGCGGCGTCGTGCTTGCGGCCCATGCACCGGGCGACGGCTCAGACGACGCCCTGCCAAATCGCCTTTACACGGTGTGACGCAGCCAACACGTTTTGCACTGTCTTTTACGCATGCCGCACATGCATGACGCCGACACTCGCTCGCGTGCATGTGACTGACGGGGCGCGGCGAATTCGCTACCACCAGTTAGAATATAATGAATGGAACCGCAGGAGATTTTCGTGTCCGACGAATTTTCAATCGATCGCCGGCGCATGGTTCTCGGCGCGTTGGTCGGCGCTGGCGGCGCCCTCATCCTAAACGCGGCCATGTGGCCGGCCGCCGTGCAGGCGCAAGGCGCCAAGATGCATATCGGCGTGATCGGCTCCGGCCATATCGGCGGCACGATCGGTGGGCTGTGGGTGAAGAATGGTCACAAGGTTTTATTTTCCTCGCGCCACCCCGAAGAGCTCAAGGATCTGGTTGCCGGTCTCGGCGAACGCGCCCAAGCCGGTACGGTCGAGCAGGCGATCGCGTTTGGCGACGCGCTGCTCATGGCCGTGCCCTACAAGGCGCTGCCGCAGGTCGGCCAAGACTACGCCGCCGCCCTCAAAGGCAAGATCGTGCTCGACGCCTGCAACTCCACGATTGCGCGTGACGGCGCCGAGCTGACAGACGAAGTCAACAAAGACGGCATCGGCGAGACATCGCAGAAATACCTGCCAGGTACGCGCCTGGTGCGCGCGTTCAATTCAATGAGTTACAAAATCTTTGCCAATGAGGCGAACCGCCCGGATCCGAAGCTTGCTATTCCGATCGCCGGCAACGATGCAAAGGCGGTTCAAGTCGCCGCCGGGCTGGTGCGCGACGCCGGCTTTGAACCGGTCATCGTCGGCAATCTCGCCGACGCAAGCCGCTTTCAGATGGGCAGGCCCGGCTTCGGTCAGAATGTGACCGCGGCCGAGCTTAGGCAGAAGCTCAATCTGGCGCCATGAAAGCTTTGCAGCGTTGGCTCGGCTGGGCGATGCCGGCGACGCCGCAGGAGCGCGCCGCTGCGCTGTGGTCGTTCGGCTATTTCTTCGCGCTGCTCGCCGGCTACTACGTCTTGCGTCCGCTGCGCGACCAGATGGGGATCGCCGGTGGCGTGCGTAATCTCCCTTGGTTATTTACCGCGACCTTCGTCACGCTGATCGTGGCGCAGCCGTTATACGGTGCGTTGGTGGCCAAACTGCCGCGCGCGCGCTTCATCCCGATTGTCTATCATTTCTTTGTCGCCAACCTGGCCTTGTTCTGGCTGTTGCTCACGCTCGGCGTCGCGCCGGTTGTTGTCGCGCGAGTATTTTTCGTATGGGTCAGCGTGTTCAGCCTGTTTGCGGTCGCTGTGTTCTGGTCGTTCATGGCGGATTTGTTCACCGCCGAACAGGGCAAGCGACTGTTCGGCTTCATCGGCGCCGGCGGCACCGCCGGCGGCTTGCTTGGACCGCTGATCACTATCGGATTGTCGGTGCCGCTTGGCGCCGTCAATCTTTTGATCGCGGCGGCGGTGCTGTTGGAAATTGCGGTGTTCTGCGTGCATCGGCTGGAGCACGCCGCTGTCGCGCAAACGTCTGCTCTGGAAGGACGCGCCGAGCCGCGCCGGATCGGCGGGTCGGCGTTTGCGGCGCTGC
>JASHSY010000290.1 GCA_030040825.1 Xanthobacteraceae bacterium | reverse complement strand
GCCGACGCTCAAGCGCACGTGGGAAAGCATCAAGCAGGTGATGGCGCCTGCCGCACTCGATGCGGTGACCAAGGAGATGATCTATCTCGCAGTCAGCATCACCAATGGCTGCGGCTATTGTATCGCCAGCCACAGCGCGGCTGCGCGCAAGGCGGGCATGACCGAACAGATGTTCGGCGAACTGATGGCGGTGGTCGGCATGGCCAACGAAACCAACCGGCTCGCCAACGGCTACCGAGTGCCGATCGATCCGCAATTCGAGAAATGACCTGCGTTTGAGCGGGGCCAGGACCTTTTCGAAATTGGCGCTCAGTTCGGATCAAGGCCGAGGCCGCTCCGTGGCAGGTGAACGATAATGCGCCGGCCTAGTGGTTTGGCGACGGCGCAGGCGCCGGCGCCGGTGTCAGGCCGGGGGCGGCCGGCGAAGCCGGCGGAACTGTCGTTACCGGCGCAGTTGCCGTGGGATTGGTGCCCGCGGACGGGGCCAGCGGATGCGTTGTCGTCGGCGCCGGTGCCAGGTTGGCCGCGACATGGCTATGCGGCTCGTGCCGGATGCCGAACGCGAGCGCCAGCAAGACCACCACGACCGCTACCCCTGCAATCCAGCCCCAACCGGGCATACGCCCACCGCCAGGCTCAAGGCCCGGCTCGGTGCGCGGATTTGTGAACTCGGGATCTCGAAAATCGGACATCGTCGACCTCCTTTGCAGTCGTTCACCCAACAACCTGCCGCACACGGGGGAAGTTCCGCGCTGCCCCTGCCGAGGCAAATGGCGGCAATGCCGCGTCGGCATGAAACCAGTCCAAAAGCATCAAAGCCTCCCCATGTTGAACGGAACTCGGAAGCCTTTATTGTGCGGCTTGGTTGCTGCGTGCGCTCGTAGCTCAGCTGGATAGAGCATCAGACTTCGAATCTGAGGGTCGGGAGTTCGAATCTCTCCGAGCGCGCCACCATTCAAATGCAGAATCATCCGGCGCGATGGGCGTTGCGCAACCAAGTTGCAGCCCTCATAATCACGCAAGAAAAGCGTGAATTTGCCACGGGAGAGCGGCATGGCGAACCAACAGAATCCAGTCGGAGATTTCGGCGCAATTGCCGAGCAAACAATGGAGCAGGCCCGCCGGGCGATCGACGAGTATTTCAGTTTCCTTCTGAAAACGATTTCGTCCTATCCGACCGGCGGAACAGAATTTGGCGAGAAAGTAAAAAACTATGCCGAGAGCAATCTTGCGGCTACGCACGAATTCGTAAAGCGCGTGGTCCAAACAAAAGATGTTCAAGACCTTGCGCGTATTCAAACCGAATTCATGCAGGACCAATTCCAAAAGTTTGGCGAACAGACACAGAGTCTCGGCGAAGCTTTTACCAAAGCGGCGACGGACGCGGCAAAAATGCCGCCTAAAAAGGCTTGAGGCTGTCGCCGGATCGCCGCGCGCTGATATTTGGCGCGCTTACGTAACGCGTTTACGCCCCCGACGCCCCCGACGCTGTCGGCGGACGCCAGCCGTAAATCCAGTCGTAACGGTGCAACAGGCGTTCGCCGCCCAAGCCGTGCATGACAATGTCGCGCGCCAAGCCCGAGGCGCCGGCGAGGTGATAGATCGTCCCATTGCGCGCGGCGAGTTGCGCTACCTTGCGCGCGCGCCCACGTCGTGTGGCGCAGTAGGCTTGCAGCGCGGCTGCGGGATCGGTGCGATTTTGCGCCAGGCAGTGCGCGACGACCGCGGCATCTTCGATTGCCATCGCCGCGCCTTGCGCGAGGAAAGGCAGCGTCGGATGAGCGGCGTCACCGAGCAGCGCCACCGGGCCCTTCGACCAGTGCCGTAACGGCGGCCGGTCGTATAATGCCCATTTCAACCATGCTTCCGGCAGTGCGACGAGAGCGCGCGCCTGCGGCACCCAGCTTCGCGCCGCCAGTCGCGGAACAAGATCGGCACGGCTTGCCGGCTCGCTCCAGCCTTGTGCGTTCAAGCCGTGCGCGTTCCAATGATCGCCGGTGATAACCACAATGTTGATGGCCTCGCCCGATTTGACCGGATAGTGGACCAAGTGAGCGTCGCGGCCGAGCCACAGATGAATGACCGGTGTGCGGAATTCCGGTGCGACCGCGTGGACCGGAACCAGAGCTCGCCAGGCGGTGCGGCCGGCGAAGCGTGGCGGCCGAGGCCGGCTGAGCCGTTGGCGCACCGCCGACCAAAGTCCGTCGGCGCCGATAAGCACGAAGCCGCGTTCCTCCATCGTGTGCCCGCCAGAGCGTGCCGATACCGTGATGCCGTTCGGATGGGCGACGAAGTCCTCGACGCGCACGCCGAGCTTGAGCGTGACATCGAGCCGCCGCCCTATTGTCTCGACGAGCGCGGCCTGCAAATCGCCACGGTGGATCGCCCAGTAGGGGGCGCCGTAACGGGCTTCGGCAGTTTCGCCCAGCGGCATTCGCACGATTTCCCGTCCGCTTGCCGCAGCGAGCACGCGCAGGGCCACTGGCGCCACCGCGCCCGCCCGCAGTTTGTCCTCCAAACCGAACTCAATGAGCGTGCGCGCGGCGTTCGGCGACAGCTGAATCCCGGCCCCGGTCTCCTCGAGCCGCTCGGCTTGTTCCAGAACAACAACGCGAAAGCCCGAGCGCGCCAGCGCCAGCGCGGTCGTGAGGCCGCCGATACCGGCACCGGCGACGATGACGGAACGCGCGGACGTCAGAGCACGCCCTCCGCGGAATGGTTCAGACGGCGATCTCGTGCAAAGCGCACTCCGCCGGACGGGCGGCGTTGGCTTTGAGCGTCGGGTCGTAGCGATACAGCGTCGAGCAATAGGGACAGACGTATTCGCTGGCTTCGCCCATGTCGCAATAAACGTGCGGATGATCGGCCGGCGGCAGCGCGCCCACGCACATGAACTCCTTGGCGCCGATGTCGATCACCGCAACGCCAGGATTATTGTGGAAATGCGGAACGATGCTATCCGCCATGCTCAAAATCCGTTGACGGATCACCATAGCGGCCCGCTCGGCCGATTCCTAGCGTAACGCGTCGGACGCCGCCGGCGATCACTGCTTGACCATCGGGCAGGCCGGATTGGGCGGTCCGAACGCCTGCTCGCCCGGAATGCGGGTGAGGATCTTGTAATAGTCCCACGGATATTTGGATTCGGGTGGCGTTTTTACCTGCGCCAGGATGAGGTCGTGAACCATCAGGTTGTCGGCGCGCAGATGGCCGTTGCGGGCGAAGAAATCGTGCACCGGCGTCTCGCGCATCTTGGCCGCGACTTTAAGCGGACCGTCGGTGCCGGCGGCTTTGATGGCATTGAGATAAGCCATGATCGAGGAATAGACGCCGGCCTGCCACATGGTCGGCATACGGTTGATTTTGGCGAAGAAGCGCTTCGACCAGGCGCGGGTCTGTTCGTCCATGTCCCAGTAGAACGAAGTCGTCAGCAATAACCCCTGTGCAGCTTTGAGCCCAAGTGCGTTCACGTCGGTGATCAGCACCAGCAAGCCGGCCATTCGCTGGCCGCCTTGAAAGATGCCGAACTCCCCGCCGAGCTTGATCGCGTTGACGCTATCCGGCGGGCCGCTGGCAAGCCCAATGATCTTGGCCTTCGAGGCCTGGGCCTGCAGGATGAAAGAGGACAAGTCCGGCGTCGCAAACGGATGCGATGCCGAGCCCAGCACCTTGCCGCCATTATCAATCACCACCTTTGCCGCGTCGCGCTCAAGCGCGTGCCCGAAGGCATAATCGGCGGTCAGAAAGAACCAGCTATTGCCGCCGCGCTTGGTGACTTCCTGTGCGGTGCCGACGGCAAGCGCGTGCGTGTCGAACGCCCATTGAATAGCATAGGGCGAGCAGAACTTACCGTGGAAGTCGGCGGTGCCGGTCGAGTTCGTGATGAACAGCTTTTTGTGCTCGTTGGCGACATTTTGCACGGCGAGCCCGACGGCCGAAACCGGCACGTCGACGATCAGATCGACTTGGTCGCGGTCGTACCATTGGCGGGCGATACCGGCGGCAACGTCGGGCTTGATCTGATGGTCGGCGGAAATCACCTGGATCGGCTTGCCCAGCACCGTGCTGCCGAAGTCCTCCGCCGCCATCTGCGCGGCGGCTACCGAGCCCGGCCCGGTCGCGGTCGCCGCCGGACCGGAAAGGTCGGTCAGTACGCCGATCTTCACCACGTCGTCGGAGACTTGCGCATTGGCGAGGCCGCTAATGCCGACGAATAAGATGGTGAGCAAAACCAGCCGCGGACGTTGCATCCTGTCCTCTCCCTATTCTTGATTAAACCGACGGCGGCGGCGCAAGCGTATCGCATCCGCAGTCCGCGTCGCCACTTTGTGCGTCGCCCGCCCGACGCTATGGTCGCCGCATGTCGCGTTTTTCGCATGATGGCGTTGAGATCGCTTTCCTCGACGAAGGGGAGGGTGACCCGATCGTGCTCGTACACGGCTTTGCCTCCAATAAGGACGTGAATTGGGTATTCACCAGTTGGGTGTCGGCGCTGAACCAAGCCGGCCGCCGGGTCGTCGCGCTGGACAATCGCGGCCACGGCAAATC
>JASHSY010000289.1 GCA_030040825.1 Xanthobacteraceae bacterium | reverse complement strand
TTTCTGCCCGCGGCCGACATTGCTTGGCGCGAGAATGTCGCCTTGCACGCCGTCGACCGTTCCGCCCGATTTCGTCAGCGCGTTGACGCGGTGGCGGAACTTGAAGGTCACCAGCCCCGCCCGCTCGCCTTCGCGCACGCGCTGCACGAACGGCTCGATCACGCCCGGCCCGGTGCCCCAGGTCAGATGAAAGCGCGGCACCGAATTGCCGTGGCCGCTGCCGGCATCGCCGCCGCGCTCGGCCCAGCCGACCACGGGAAAGAAGCGCAGGCCTCGCGCGCGCAGCCACGCCCGCTTCTCACCGGCGGCGAAGGCGACATAAGCCTCAGCCCATTGCCGCGGCCAGAAATCCTCAACGCGGTCGAACGCCGCCGTACCGAGCCAGTCTTGCAGCGCGAGGTCGTGTGAATCGCGGATGCCGAGCCGACGTTGCTCCGGTGAATTGACGAGAAATAGGCCGCCGAGCGACCAGAACGCCTGTCCGCCCAACGATTGCTCCGGCTCCTGATCGACAACGATGACGGACTTGCCGGCGTCGATGAGTTCGGCCGTGGCGACGAGACCGGCAAGGCCGGCGCCTACAATAATCACATCGGCGTCAGTGGGCATGGTTCACACGCTAAGCCGTTTTTTGGCGAAGGCTCTGCCGGAATGCGACTTTCATCTGCGGAAGCTGCGGCCCAAGTCGTCAAACGCGTGTGCGTTGCGAACCAAGGGCGATTGAATCCTCGATGCCCGTCTGAGCCCGGCTTGCCGAGCCGTAGCTCGCGAAGCGAGCGAAGGCTGGTGGGCGCACAAGGACTCGAACCTTGGACCCGCTGATTAAGAGTCAGCTGCTCTACCAACTGAGCTATGCGCCCTAACCAAGAACCTTGCGGTTAGGCATTCCACCTGTCGCAATTCCGGCCGAGGCTCGCTACGTCCCGGCCGCTGCGCGCGCCACATTTAGGGCATTGCGTCTGCGATTCCAAGCGGGGAAAATCGCGCCGACTGAGTCGCCGTTTGGAAGCGGGAATCGCCCCATGCGCGTCCACTTCATCGCCCTTTTTGCGCTAACCGCCGCAATGACCGGCGCCCTCGCGCAGACGCCAACGCCCACCGTTATCGAACCAAGTGCAGACGTAACCGGGGTCACCGTGACCCACGCCGGAAGCTTTACCGGACAATCGACCAGCAAGCCTGCCGAGGCCGGCCAGCAATCGCCGACGCGCACGGTCGGCACCGTGACCGATTGGCACTTCGTGTCGGATTCGACCGAGGTCGACGGCAAGACCGGGACGCAGTTCGGTATCGAATTCCGCATCGACGGAACACCGGCCGATGCCGCCGTGACGGTGCATCTGGCGCTCACGTTCCCGCCGGACGGAATCCGCAACCCGAATACCGGCGAGCGGATGCACAGCGCGACGATCGCCTTTCCGAACATGAAGATCGGCGCGCTCTGCCTGGTCGGTTACGGTTTCGGCAATGCGTGGGAAATCGTGCCGGGCGAGTGGAAGATGCAGATCATGTATCACGATCATACGCTGGCCGAGCGAACCTTCACCGTCAGCAAGCCTGAATAAACCGGAGATACTTCGGTCCCGGCGTGCCCGCGCGCCGTCTCCACATTCTGCCCGAAGTCCGCTACAGACTGGATCGCCTGCAACGGAGCAACGGCGGTGAGATTTGGTGTCTTTATCTATGACGGTGTCGAGCCGATCGATCTGGCGACCTACGGCGTCCTGTCGATGGCGCGGCGCGTCGAGCCTGCAATTTCGATATGTACGATCGCGCCGACAGCCGGTGTGGTCACATTATCGAATGGGCTAAAAGTCGTCGCCGATCACGGCATCCGGGATGCACCCGATTGCGCCGTCCTGATTGTGTGCGGAGGACCGGGCTGGGAGGCGCAGGCCAATAACAGCGAAACGCTCGAATTCATCCGGTCGAGACCGGCGGATACCCGGCTCGCCTCGGTCTGCACCGGCGCGATGATTCTGGCTGCGAGCGGCGCGCTGGACGGCAAGAAAGCCACCACCAAACGCGAAGTCGTGGCGCCTGAGCAATCGCCGCTCGAGGTCATGCGACAGCGTTATCCGCAAATCGAGACGGGTGCGGCCAGTCTGGTGGAATGCGATGGCGTGACGACGGGTGGCGGGGTAAGCCTTTGCATCGATACCACGCTGCATCTGATCGAGCGCGAACTCGGAGCCCGCGTTGCCCGAGAAACCGCACGGATTATCGAGTATTCCCGCGCCTGGGAAGCCAACCGCCGGGAGTTTCCGTCGATCGTCAGCGATGCGTAGCAGGCCGACCTGGGCATCAACGGTCCTTGATCGCCAGTGGCGCCGTCTCCTGCGCGGCTAAAACCGCAAGGAATGTAATCGCTGCGATCGCGATCATCAGGATCGAAACCGGCCAGGTCGTGCCGTGGCTCGTTCCCACCATGGCGGCGGCGGCGAGCGGAACGAGCCCGCCGCCGATCGGCGCGGCGATTTGATAGCCGAGCGATGCGCCGCTGTAGCGCAAATTGGATGGAAACATTTCGCTGAGGAAGCTCGCCTGGACTCCATACATGATGCCGTGGCCAACCGACATTCCGACCACGAAAGCCAGGACCACGATCTTCGGGTCTTTCGTCCCGATCGCCCAAAAGATCGGAAACGCCAGGCAGATCGCGGCAACACAGCCGAGCAGATAGATGGTCCGCCGGCCCATCCGATCGGAAAGATGACCGAACAGCGGTATGGTGATCAGTTCGCCAAACGCGCCGAGAGCGATTGCGCCCAGCACCAGGTTGCGCGAAAGTCCGAGATTGGTCACGGCGTAGCTCAGGCCGAAGATCGTTATCACGTAGATCCACGATATCTCGGTGATCCGCGCGCCGAGCCCGATCAGCAGATCCTTCGGATGCTGCCGTATTGTGTCCAGCACCGGGAAACGCGAAACCTTGTTTTCCGCCACCACCCGCTGGAAATCCGGAGTTTCTTCGATCCGCAGCCTAATGAAGATGCCAACGATGACCAGGGCCGCGCTGGCGATGAACGGAATTCTCCAGCCCCAGGCTACAAATTGCGCGTCGGTGAGATTTCCCAGCGCGAAAAACGATGCCGTGCCGAGCGCCAGCCCAAGCGGAAAACCGACCTGCACCATGCTGCCATAGAAACCGCGCATGTATGGAGGTGAGTGCTCGGTCGTCATCAAGACGGCGCCGCCCCATTCGCCGCCGACCGCGATGCCCTGCACCAATCGGCACGCCACCAACAGGATCGGTGCCGCCACGCCGATGCTGGCGTAGGTGGGAAGCAGACCGATCACCGTGGTGGCAATGCCCATGCTCACGAGGGTCAGGATCAGCATCGATTTACGGCCGAGCCGGTCGCCGAAGTGACTCAAGATGATGGCCCCGATCGGCCGCGCGAAGAAACCGACGCCGATCGTACCGATCGCCAACAGCTTGCCAACCAGCGGATCGTGCGTCGGGAAATAGAGTTTATTGAGGACAAGCGACGCGGCGGTACCGTAAATGAGGAAGTCGTACCACTCGATGGTTGTGCCGATGGCGCTTGCTGCCACCACCATGCGCATGGACGTGGCTTTTTTGTCAGCCGGCACGGCGGGATACGAACTCATTTCGTCTGGGCCTATCTGGGAAAGGGCGGATGAATCACGCGGTACACACCGACCGCCCAGCGAACCAGAATCCTGAGCGCCACTCAAGCCGGCATCGTGCAACGACCCCGCGCGGCATTTTCGCGCAAGGCGCCTGCTCCGGGCTCGGCTACGGACTGCCGAACCCGGATCGCGCTATTTATTTTGCTACAGCGAAGGTGGAAGGCTTACGGTCGGTTTTCACCTGCTTCTTGTTGCTAACGTCATAGCCGGCGCTGTTGCGGAACACGTTCGGCTTACGATAGATCGCAAGGATGGTGCAGCCTTCCGCACTGTGGGTCTCGTGCATCGAACCCGGGTGCCGGTAGACGTACTCGCCGGCGCGGCAAATACCATCGTGGTCGGAAAACGAGCCCTCGAGAACCCAGCTTTGCTCAACTTCGGGATGTTTGTGAAACGGCAGCGTCGTTCCGGGTTGCCAGCGAAGCAAGCACGTCAATTCGCCCGCTTCTTTGTTCTCATACAGAATTTTTATGTCGACGCCTTCGAACTGTGACGGACGCCACTCCATATCCTGCGGCTTGATATAAACGGACCCGCCTTTTGTGGGCTCAAGATGACCCGTAAGACGCTCATTAAATACGGCGGATGCCTTCGACATGACGATTCTCCAATCGATGACCTTCTCTGGTTGCCTGCTCGCCGTGCAACGCCGACGCCAAATCTGAGCGGTCACAGCTTGGGAGCGGCAGCAGCGCGACAGGCACCATTAAGGATAACGGTAGTGGACGCGCGTTTCATGCGCAACGGCATTGTTTACCGCGCATGGGCGGGCGGGTCCCCTCCGCCGTACCACGACAACGCCGGAGATGGCCGGAAAAATCCCGGCCACTCATCGCGGCGAACGAACCACCGCCACCCGGTTAGCCGACGTCGGTCGAATGGATGCGGCGCTCGCCGACCGCGATCGCATCGGAGGCGCCGCGCGACCGTCGCGCCGTCAGCTTGTTGAGCGCCGCGATATAGGCCTTCGCCGACGCAACCAGCGTGTCCGGATCGGCGCCTTTGGCGGTCACCGCGCGGCCGTGCTCGGATAATCGCACCGACACTTCCGCCTGCGCGTCGGTGCCCTCGGTGACGGCGTGGACCTGATAAAGCTCCAGCACGGCCTCGTGCGGCACCATCGCCTTGATGCAGTTGAAGATGGCATCGACCGGACCGTTGCCCTCGCATTCTTCGAGCAACGATTTGCCGTCGATGTCGAGCTTCATGGTCGCACGCTGTGGCCCGCGCGTGCCGGCGATCACCGACAGCGACACCAGCTTGATGCGGTCTTGCGCGGTGGCAATCTCTTCGTCGACCAACGCCTCGATGTCTTCGTCGTAGACGTGCTTCTTGCGATCGGCGAGCGCCTTGAACCGCACGAACGCCTCTTCCAACTGATTGTCGCCGAGGCGATAGCCGAGCTCTTCGAGCTTGTGCACGAACGCATGCCGTCCGGAATGCTTGCCCATCACCAGCGAGGTCTGCTTCACGCCGACATCCTCCGGCAGCATGATCTCGTAAGTCTGCGTGTGCTTGAGCATGCCGTCTTGGTGGATGCCGCTCTCATGCGCGAACGCGTTCCGCCCGACGATCGCCTTGTTGTACTGCACCGGAAACGAGGTGACCGCAGCGACGAGCTTGGAAGCGCGCGTCAGCATCTTGGCATTGATGCCGGTCCAGTACGGCATGGCGTCGTTACGCACCCGCATCGCCATCACCACTTCCTCGAGCGCGGCGTTGCCGGCGCGTTCGCCGATGCCGTTGATGGTGCATTCGATCTGCCGCGCGCCGGCGCGCACGCCGGCAAGCGAATTTGCCACCGCCATCCCGAGGTCGTCATGGCAGTGTACCGAGAAGCGCGCTTGGTCGGAATTCGGCACGCGCTCGCGCACCATCTTGATCAGCCCGAAATACTCCTCCGGCGTCGAATAACCGACCGTGTCGGGAATATTGATCGTGGTAGCGCCAGCCTTGATTGCCGCCTCGACGCAGCGGCAGAGAAAGTCGTGCTCGGTGCGGGTGCCGTCCTCGCTCGACCACTCGACGTCGTCGGTATGGCCGCGTGCGCGCGTCACCTGCGCAATCACCATTTCGTAGACCTGATGCGGCTCCTTCTGCAGCTTGTATTTCATGTGCACCGGCGAGGTGGACAGGAAGGTATGGATGCGCCGGCGTTTCGCCGGCTTGATCGCCTCGGCACAGCGGTCGATATCGTTGAACGCGGCGCGCGCGAGCCCGCAGACAACGGCATTCTTGGTGCGCTTGGCGATCTCGTTGACGGCGGCGAAGTCGCCTTCCGAGGCGATCGGGAAACCGGCCTCGATGATGTCGACGCCCATCTCGTCGAGCAACGCGGCGACTTCGAGCTTCTCCTCATGCGTCATGGTTGCGCCGGGACATTGCTCGCCGTCGCGCAAGGTGGTGTCGAAAATAACGACGCGGTCCTTCTCGGACTGGGCTGGAGCGATCATGGTGTGAGATCCTTCCGGTCTATCGCCCATCCGCCGTCATTTCGGGCTTGCGGGCTCTGGTGGGGTTTGCTGGCTTAAGCCGTCCCCTGAGTGCCCAGGCGCAAATGCCCAGCCGGCCCTCAGGGGGCAATAAGCAGCAGGAGCCCGCCAAGATTCCGGACGACAATGAGGGTCGCGCCGGCGGCGGCCTTACCGGCCGTCCGGTTCGTCTTTGTCGCGCGAAAATCGCTGCGAATCGACATGCGCATCCTCATCGGCCCAAGGTCGCGGAGAAGGGTAAAAGCCGCCTTAAACCTCAAGACCGCGGCCGTTTTAACGGATAGGTTGCCTGCAACGCAAGGCCTTACCTGCACAGATACAGATAATGGCCGCCGCGCTAGAATGAAAGCGACAGGGAGCCTGACCTATGATCGTCGAATATGTCTCGTTCAAATATCCGCCGGGCTGGACCCGCGAGCAGATCGTCGCCGACGCCCGCACCAGCGTGCCGCGCTGGCAGGGCAACAAGGAACTGATCCGCAAACACTATATTGCCGACGAAAACGGTAACGGCGGCGGCATTTACATTTGGCCGTCGAAGGAAGCCGCACAACGCGGCCACAACGCCGAATGGCTCGCCAACATCAAGGCGCGCACCGGAGCCATCCCGACGATCCACTATTTCGATTTGACCATGATCGTCGACAACGAAGCCGGCACGGTGACCGAATTTCCGCCGACTGCGCTGACCGAGGCGGCCGAATGATCGCTTCTTGGATGCGCAGCGCATCCGGGCGTATCTACTCTTTCAAGCAATAACGATCCGAGTTTCGAAGCCCGGACGACCGGACGTTACCGCGACCGGTGCGTCACTGCATGCAGGCTCCGACTACCGTTCACCGTGAAGTACGGTAGCGGCCTTCGAAATCCCACTACGGGCCGACTAGGCCGCCTTTTGATAGGTTTGCAATCCGGAGGATGACCAGGCCTGCGGATTAATCGCGGGAGTGATCGCGCGGTCTTGTTTGATATCTTTCGTGACAAGCTGCGCCCATCCCAACAGCCCCATGAACAGGGCGAAGGAGCCAAGGACAAAAGCAAGGTACACAATATTGCCAAGCGGCATGGCGAATCTCCGTTTCGCGAATCTGTTTTTTCTCGACACGAACAGGATCGCGCCACAGACCGATCGGGCCTTGACTTAGATCAAAAACGGGCCATGAACGTGCGCAACACGGACCAGTCATGCCAAAGCGCATGGCGTTTTGGTCGATCGCGGATTTTGGCGCCTACTGCTGGCAAGACAT
>JASHSY010000288.1 GCA_030040825.1 Xanthobacteraceae bacterium | reverse complement strand
CGCCGATCGCAAAAAAGTCGACGCCGCCGCGGCCGATCTCGCACTGATTGCCGGCCAGAAGGCCGTTGTTACCAAAGCGCGCAAGTCGATCGCGACCTACAAACTTCGCGCCGGCCAGGCGATCGGCTGCAAGGTCACTCTGCGCAAGGCCAAGATGTATGAATTCCTCGACCGATTGATCAACATCGCGCTGCCGCGCGTTCGCGACTTCCGCGGGCTCAATCCAAAGAGCTTCGACGGCCGCGGCAACTACACTATCGGCATCAAGGAACACATCGTGTTCCCGGAGAT
This sequence comes from Xanthobacteraceae bacterium, assembly GCA_030040825.1. Classification (GTDB taxonomy): domain Bacteria; phylum Pseudomonadota; class Alphaproteobacteria; order Rhizobiales; family Xanthobacteraceae; genus BOG-931. Next base: position 6,178 of record JASHSY010000288.1, on the reverse strand, counting down.
CGATTACGACAAAACCGCCGACGTCTGGGGCATGGATATCACGGTCTGCACCACCGCGCGCAGTGATGACGAGGCGCGCGCATTGTTGACGGCATTCAATTTTCCGTTCCGTTCCGGCAGTGAGACCAAAGCGTCTCAGACGCGGAACCGCGAGGAGCAATAAATGGCGAAAAAGAGTTCGATCGAGAAAAACAACCGGCGGCGTCGGATGGCCAAGAAGTATTCCGGCCGACGGGCGCGGCTCAAAGCGATTGCGCGCGACAAGACCAAGCCGGTCGAGGACCGGTTTGCCGCGACGCTCAAGCTTGCCGAATTGCCGCGCAATTCGTCGGCCACGCGCATCCGCAACCGATGCGAGATGACCGGGCGGCCGCGCGGGTTCTATCGCAAGCACAAGCTGTCGCGCATCGCGCTGCGGGACTTGGGCTCGAAAGGGCTGATTCCCGGCCTGTTGAAGTCGAGCTGGTAAGGAGGGTCGCACAATGCCGATGAACGATCCGCTCGGCGATCTGCTTGCCCGCATCCGCAACGCGCAGATGCGCAATAAAAGCAAGGTTTCCAGCCCCAATTCGAAATTGCGCGAAAGCGTGCTCGAGGTGCTCAAGACCGAGGGCTATATCCGCGGCTACGCCGTGGTCGAGCACGACGGCCGCTCGGAGATCGAGATCGAGCTGAAGTATTTTGAAGGTGAGCCGGTGATCCGCGAGATCGAACGGATCTCGAAGCCGGGTCGCCGGGTCTACACTTCGGTGAGGAATCTGCCGCGCATCAACAACGGGCTCGGAGTAGCCATCGTCTCGACGCCGAAAGGCGTCATGGCCGACCACGCCGCCCGCGATGCCAATGTCGGCGGCGAAATCCTCTGCACGGTGTTCTGATGTCGCGTATCGGTAAAAAAGCGGTGCCAGTGCCGGCCGGCATTACCGCCAACGTCGAAGGCCAGACTGTCAAGGTCAAGGGCCCAAAAGGCCTATTGTCGGTCGTGCTCCCAGACGAGGTCGCGGTCAAGCTCGATGGCGGTCAGATCAAGGTCGATCCGCGCACTGAGACCAAACGCGCCCGGGCGCAATGGGGCACGGCGCGCACGCTGATCGCCAACTTGATCGCCGGCGTCACCAAAGGCTTCGAGCAGCGATTGGAGATCAATGGCGTCGGTTACCGTGCTGCGGTGCAAGGTAAGAACCTTCAGCTCGCCCTCGGTTACAGCCATGAGGTCAACTACCCGATTCCCGAAGGCATCACGATCGCCACTCCCCGTCCGGTCGAGATCGTCATCAGCGGCATGGACCGCCAGAAGGTCGGCCAGGTGGCAGCGGAAATCCGCGAATACCGGCCGCCGGAGCCCTACAAGGGCAAGGGCATCAAGTATGCGACCGAACGTGTCTTCCGCAAGGAAGGCAAGAAGAAGTAACGGAGGCCGCCGATGAGTAAGCTCAGCGACAGAATTGAACGGCGGAAAGGCCGCGTGCGCGGTGCGCTGCGGCTGGCGGCTGGCGAGCGCAAGCGGCTGTCGGTCTTCCGCTCGTCCAAGCACATTTACGCGCAGGTGATCGACGACGATCGGGGCGCGACGCTCGCTGCGGCGTCTTCGCTGGAAGAGGCAGTGCGCGAGGGCCGCAAGACCGGAGCAAGCGTCGTCGCCGCCAAGGCGGTGGGTAAGCTCATCGCCGAGCGCGCGCAGGAAAAAGGCGTCAAGGACGTGATTTTCGATCGCGGCGGGTATCTCTATCACGGCCGGGTCAAGGCTTTGGCCGAGGCCGCGCGCGAAGCCGGACTGAAATTCTAAAGGACGGATGAAACATGGCACGTGAACCACGCGAGCGTCGGCGGGACGAAGAACGCGACAGCGAATTTGTCGACAAGCTCGTGCATATCAACCGCGTCGCCAAGGTGGTGAAGGGCGGACGTCGCTTTGGGTTCGCGGCGCTGGTCGTCGTGGGCGATCAGAAGGGCCGGGTCGGCTTCGGCCACGGCAAGGCGCGCGAAGTGCCGGAGGCGATCCGCAAAGCGACCGACGCGGCCAAGCGCGGGCTTACCCGTGTGCCGCTGCGCGAGGGACGAACGCTGCATCACGACGTGGCCGGACGCCACGGCGCCGGCAAGGTGTTTCTACGCGCCGCCCCGCCCGGCACCGGCATTATCGCCGGGGGTCCGATGCGCGCGGTGTTCGAGACGCTGGGCATGCAGGACGTGGTGGCGAAATCGCTCGGCACGTCGAACCCTTACAACGTCGTGCGCGCGACCTTTGACGCGCTCAAGCATCAGGATTCACCGCGTACGGTTGCCGCCCGCAGGAACGTGAAAGTTTCTGCCTTGCAGGCACGCCGCCGCGGCGGCGATGAAACCGAAGCAGCGGCCGATTGAGCAGTTTGGAGTTGGCAATGAGCAGCGGCAAGACCATCAAGGTGAAACAGACCGGTAGTCCGATGCGCCGACATCATACCCAGCGGGAAACGTTGATTGGCCTGAGGCTCAACAAGATTGGCCGTGTCGCCGAGCTGCCGGATACCGCGCAGACCCGCGGCATGATCGCCAAAGTCGCGCATCTTGTGCGCGTGGTGGAGAAATAAAATGAAACTGCACGAGCTTGCCGGCCGCGACGGCGCCCGAAAGACGCGCAAGCGCATCGGCCGCGGCATCGGCTCTGGCGTCGGTAAGACCGGCGGCCGCGGCGGTAAAGGCCAGACAGCGCGTTCCGGCGTACGCATTAAAGGCTTCGAGGGCGGCCAGATGCCACTGCACCGGCGCTTGCCCAAACGCGGCTTTAAGAACACAAAGTTCGCCCTCAAGCTCAACGAAGTGAATCTGGGTCGCATCCAGGAGGCGATCGATGCCGGTCAAATGGACGCAGCCGGCAAAATCGACGCGGCGGCTTTGGTCAAAGCCGGAATTTTGCGTCGCGCCAAGGACGGCGTGCGACTTCTGGGTGGCGGCGAGATCAAGGCAAAAGTCCAGCTTTCCGTGTATGGCGCGTCAAAGTCGGCGGTTGCGGCAGTGGAGAAGGTGGGCGGCAACGTCGAAATTCTCGCTCCCAAGCGGGAAACGGGTGAGCAGGCAGCTTGATGGGCGTCATGCGCGGTCTTGTGCTGGGCATCCACGACTTATAGCTGTCATCAAGACGCGGATAGCCGGGCTTCGCCCGGCCGAAGGGTAGAGTGTAGAGAGTACGTGTGGTTTCGCTATGGCCCGCAGGCGGGACGAGCCGGGCCATGACGAGCAGGAGGGGCTCGGAGCGTTAGATGGTTTCTGCGGCGGAACAACTAGCAGCTAATCTTAACTTCGGCGCATTGGCCAAAGCCGAAGAGCTCAAGAAACGCATCTGGTTCACGCTTGGCGCGCTGCTCGTCTATCGGCTCGGCACCTACATTCCGCTGCCGGGCATCGACCCGAATGCCTGGAATCAGATTTTCAATCAGCAGGCGGGCGGAATTCTCGGCATGTTCAATATGTTCGCCGGCGGCGGCATTCACCGCATGGCGATCTTCGCTTTGAACATCATGCCGTATATCTCGGCCTCGATCATCATCCAGCTGATGACGAGCGTTTCGCCAACGCTCGAAAATCTCAAGAAAGAGGGCGAGTCGGGCCGCAAGACCATCAACCAATATACCCGCTACCTCACAGTGGTACTGGCCGCGTTCCAGGCTTACGGTATTTCGGTCGGCCTTCAGGGCGCCGGTAACGTCGTCACCGACCCGGGCCCGTTCTTCGTCATCTCGACCGTGATCACGCTCACCGGCGGCACGATGTTCCTGATGTGGCTCGGCGAGCAGATTACCCAGCGCGGCATCGGTAACGGCACCTCGCTCATCATCATGTCAGGCATCGTGGCGCAACTGCCGTCGGCAGTTGCCGGCACACTCGAACTCGGTCGTCAAGGTGCGCTCTCGACCGGGCTCATTTTGATCGTGCTGGTGATGGCGGTCGCCGTCGTCACCTTCATCGTCTTTATGGAGCGTGCTCAGCGCCGCTTGCTGATCCAGTATCCGAAGCGCCAGGTCGGCAATAAAATGCTTGGTGAGCAGACATCGCATCTGCCGCTGAAGCTCAACACGTCTGGCGTCATTCCGCCGATCTTCGCATCCTCTTTGCTGCTGTTGCCGACGACTGTCGCCAACTTCACCGCCGGCCAGGGGCCGGGTTGGCTTACGCTCATCACCACGCAGCTCTCGCACGGCCGGCCATTGTTTCTCTTGCTGTATGTCGGCCTGATCATTTTCTTCGCGTTCTTCTACACGGCGATCGTGTTTAATCCGACCGAAACCGCCGACAATCTGAAGAAGCACGGTGGCTTTTTGCCCGGCATCAGGCCGGGCGAGCGTACTGCCGAATATATTGATTACGTCTTGTCGCGAATCACGGTGATCGGCGCCGCTTACCTGGCGGTGGTGTGCCTGTTTCCGGAAATGCTGATTTCATACGCGGCAGTACCTTTCTATTTCGGTGGCACCTCGCTCCTGATCGTCGTCAGCGTCACGATGGACACGGTCGCGCAAGTGCAGGGTTATCTGCTGGCGCACCAATATGAAGGACTGATCAAGCGCTCGAAGCTGCGGGGGCGACGTAGATGAGATTGATCCTGCTGGGCCCGCCGGGGGCAGGCAAGGGAACACAGGCCCAGTATCTCGTCGCCAAATACGGACTTGTCCAACTCTCCACCGGCGACATGTTGCGCGCGGCCGTTAAGGCCGACACCCCGCTCGGCAGGCAAGTCGGGGAAATCATGGCGCGTGGCGCGCTGTGTCCCGACGATATCGTGGTTTCCATTGTCGAGCAGCGGATCGAGCAGCCGGACGCCCGCAAGGGCTTCGTCCTCGATGGATTTCCACGCACCGAGCCGCAGGCCGAGGCACTCGACCGGATGCTGGCCAAGCATGGAATTAAGCTCGATGCAGTGGTTGAGCTGAAGGTGGATGAGGCAGCACTGGCACGACGGATCGAAAATCGCATCGCCGAAATGACGGTGCGCGGCGAGGCGCTGCGTCCCGACGACAATCGCGACGTCCTGCACCACCGGCTCGCCGCGTACCGCGCTCAGACCGAACCGCTGATCGCCTATTATCGGCGCCACGGCACGCTGCGCACGGTCGATGGTATGGCGCCGATTTCCGAGGTGGCCGGACAGATCGAACGGGCGGTGTCCAAAAGCGCGACGGCGGCCCCACCGGCGCAGGCTAAGCCGAAACAGCCGGTAAAGGTCAGCTTGATAGGAAAAAAATCCAAGCCCCGACATAAGGCGAGCCCGAAATCAGCGCGGGCGGCGCGCAAGCATTTGGCCGCGAAGCCGGGCCGCAAGGCCCAGCCGAAGGCCAAAACCCGGGTTCAAAAGAGGGTACGGCGAAGAAACCCCCGGCCGTAGGTCAAGTTGTACACGAAACCGCTAGCTGGGTTGACGAAAGTGCGAGGAGTCCATTAATAAGCTTCGAATATCCGGTCGGAGATTTAGCAGCGATGCCCAGCCGCGGCGGCAGGCAGGCGTTGGCTTTTTTACGTTTGTGGCCTCAGGTGACATTCGAATCGACAGGTAGCGGCAGGGCGACGCCGGAAAAACCCGCGCTGGCCTGCACAAGGAGCGACTGAACGTGGCCCGTATTGCTGGCGTCAATATCCCCACCAACAAGCGCGTCGTGGTGGCATTGCAGTATATCCACGGCATTGGCGAGGCCAAGGCCAAGGAGATCATGCAGAAGGTTTCGATCCCGGAGGCGCGCCGGGTGTCCCAGCTGACCGATCAGGAGGTCTTGCAACTGCGCGAAGTCATCGACCGCGACTACATCGTCGAGGGCGATCTGCGACGCGAAGTGGCGATGAACATCAAGCGGCTCATGGACCTCGGCTGTTATCGGGGATTGCGGCACCGCCGTAGCCTCCCGGTTCGCGGGCAGCGGACACATACCAATGCCCGCACCCGCAAGGGTCCGGCCAAGCCTATTGCCGGCAAGAAGAAATAGCGCGTCAACCAGGATCGAATGTGAGGGACCGGGACCGCCGGTCTCGCTCTGAAAGGGCTCGGAATGGGTAAAGAAGCCACGCGCGTCCGGCGCCGCGAACGAAAAAACATCGCCTCGGGCGTCGCGCATGTCAGTGCCACGTTCAACAACACAATGATCACAATCACCGACGTGCAGGGCAACACGATTGCTTGGTCGTCGGCCGGCACGATGGGCTTCAAGGGTTC
>JASHSY010000287.1 GCA_030040825.1 Xanthobacteraceae bacterium | reverse complement strand
ATTGAGCTTGCGCTTACCAATCGCAACGAGGACTTGGCCCGCCGCGAAGCCGACATCGCCGTGCGCATGGTGCGGCCGACGCAAAGTGGATTGACCGCGCGCCGCATCGGCACCTCGCGCATCCGCCTTTATGCCCATCGCGACTATCTCGCCCGCTTCGGTGAGCCGCGTTCGCTCGCCGAACTGGCCGGCCATTGCCTGATCGGCTTCGACCGCGACAGCCGCACGTTTCGCGCAGCCGGCAAAATCGGTCGGCGTCTGACGCGCGAGGATTTCGGCTTCCGCAGCGACCACGATCTTGCTCAACTCGCGGCGTTACGCGCCGGCGTCGGTATCGGCGGCTGTCAGGAAAATATCGCGCGGCGGACGCCGGAATTGGTTGCCGTATTACCGAATGCGCTCCGCTACGCGCTCGAGGTCTGGCTCGTCATGCACCAGAACCTGAAGACGACCCGGCGCGTGCGGCTATTGTTCGACCACCTCGCCGCGGGCCTGCGCGATTACGTGAAGGGGCGCTTGTAAAGCGTCCGCCGGATTAGCCGTCCGCCACTTTCGCTTGGGTCAGTGCCGTAGCACCAGCGTACCAGACGTCGTGCGCAAGCGTGCCTACCGCCATGGCAATCACGAAGATAATCACGCCCGAAGACAGTGACGCCAGATTCTCCAGCGCTGGGCCAGGGCACAATCCGACCAATCCCCAGCCGATGCCAAACAGGACCGAACCGGCGATGAGCGAGCGGTCGATCGTAGTCTGCGATGGCCACTCATTTTCCGTCGCGAACACCGGCTTGCGGCGCCGCGCCAGCGCATAGCCGACCCAGGCCACCGGAAGTGCGGCCGCCATCACCATGGCAAGACTCGGATCCCAATTCCCGCTCGGAATTGCGAGGATGTCGAGGAAGCCCAAAACTTTCTCCGGCCGGATCATGCCGGAGATGAAGAGGCCCCAGCCAAAAACGAAGCCGCAAACCAAACTGGCAAGTGCGCGCATGATCAGCCTCCAATGACGTGCCGGGTTACCGCGACGACAGCCATCGCGGCCGCCATGAATGTCGCTGTTGCCGCGATCGATCGCGGCGACAATCGAGCGATGCCGCAAATCCCGTGGCCGGACGTGCAGCCATTGCTGAGCCTGGTGCCGAAGCCGACCAGAAGGCCGGCCACCGCAACGGTAACCAGGCTGGCGGGCATGTGCGGGATTGGGATGCTGTAGCCAAGAAACGCGGCGGACAAAGGTGCGATGATCATTCCGGCGACGAAAGTCGCACGCCAGCCGCGATCGTTCGACACCGGATCGATCAATCCGGCAAACACGCCGGTAATGCCGGCGATGCGGCCGTTAAGCAGCATCAAAAGAACGGCGGATAGTCCGATCAGGGCGCCGCCGATTGCGGCAGAAATCGGCGTGAAATTGGCCATGACATCCTCGTGGCTTACGCAAAACAATGATGTAATCAAAGAATAGGTGGCCGTGACGCTGGCCGCAACAAAACGTGGACTGCGACCTCATCAAAGAACCAGAAGCGCGTCGGTGCGGATTTTGCGAAGCGTTTGTGCTTTGGTGCCGACCCCAGTCAGAAGATTATTCCGGGCCCAAAGAATACCGGGCGGAAACCGGGCGATCCCTCATGACGCATGACGAAACAGGCGCTCAGGCGGGAATGCATGACGCCGTCCTCGCACGCGGATTCTAGACGCCAAGGAGGCGCCATGAGATTTTACGACTGCACCGACGCCCCAAGCCCGCGCCGCGTTCGCATCTTCCTCGCCGAGAAGGGCATTAGCGTGCCGATCGCGCAGGTCGATCTGCTGTCGTTTCACCACGCGACCTTCGCTTCTTCTTGCCATTCGAGGCGCCGAGGAGTCGCTTTGCCGCCTGCGCGGCCGTCGCGGCAATGCTCCGGTCGCCGTGAACGAGCATGAGTGCCGTTGAGCCTTCCAGCAAAATTGCGATTTCTCTGGCGCGCACCGCAGGCGTATCGAAGCCACGACGGCCAAGTTCGCGCGCTAGCCATGCTTCCACTTCCGCTTTGTGCTGGCGGGCGATCGTCCGCGCCGGATGGCCCGGGAGATCAGCCAACTCCATCGTCAGGCGGGTAAATCCGGCACCGGCCCAGCGGGGCTTCGCCGCCCATTGGGCCAACGCTGAAAACAAAGCGTCGAGCATATCCTCGATATCTCCGGTCAGGCGTGCGCCCCATTTCTCGATCCTGATGAGCGCCAGCTGGCGATGAAGCTCGAGAACGGCGCTGAGCAGTTCATCTTTGCTGGTAAAATGGTCGTAGAGGGTCCGCTTGGTGACATCAGCTGTTTCGGCGATGGCGTCGACGCTCACCCGCAAGAAGCCTTTGCGGTAGAACAACCCATAGGCCGCGTCGAGGATTCGCCGGCGCGTGCGTTCGGCCGATCCGGTCATCGCCCGCCGCGTAGCACGGAATGAGGTATACCGACTAGTGAGTTCACACCTCGTGCAGGTTGCCTATTGTGCTACTGCGCAATTGGCGTGCAGGGAACGATGACACAACCGAAGCTCACCATCCGAGACGTGAAGGCGCGCGCCGTATTGGCGCCGCTGAAGCAACCGCTCCGCACCGCGGTAGGAACGATTCCCGCGGCGCCGCTCGTCTTGATCGACGTCACGACGGAAGAAGGCAGCGCCGGGCACGCTTACATCTTCGGCTACACGCCGCTCGCGATGGCTCCTCTGGCTCGATTGATCGATGAGATCGCGCCCGAGCTCAAAGGAAAATCGGTTGCCCCGGTCGAGCGCATGCGCGATTTCGACCGGCGCTTTCGGCTCGTCGGATGGCAGGGCCTGATCGGAATGGCGGTCTCTGGTCTGGATATGGCGCTTTGGGATGCTACCGCACGGACCTTGAACCAGCCCGTCGTCGGCCTGTTGGGCGGGGCGCCGATGCGGCTTCCGGCATACGACAGCTATGGGATGATTGATCCCAAAGCGGACGAGAAGGCGATCCTGCATTCTGTCGAGACCGGTTTCCGCGCCATTAAGATCAAACTCGGTGAAGGCGATGTTGAAAAGGATGTGACGACGGTCGCCGCGGTGCGCGCGATCATCGGTCCGCACGTCAAGTTGATGGTCGATTACAACCAGTCGCTCGATCCCGTCGAGGCATGTCGACGCATCGCGCGTCTCGCGGAGTTCGATCTTCAATGGGTGGAGGAGCCGGTCAAGGCGGAGGACTTCCAAGGCCATGCGCAGGTGCGCGCTGCCGCTTCCGTGCCGATTCAGACCGGCGAGAACTGGTGGTTCCCTCGCGACATGGCCAAGGCGATCGCTGCAGGCGCCTCAGATTACGCGATGCTCGATGTAATGAAGATTGGCGGTGTCACGGGTTGGTTGAGCGCCATGGGCCAAGCCGAGGCAGCGTCGCTTCCGGTCTCGAGCCACTTGTTTGTCGAAGCAAGCGCGCATCTGCTGCCGGCTACGCCGACGTTTCATTGGCTCGAGTATCTCGACGTGGCCGGCGCCATTCTCGCCGACCCATATCGCGCGGTCGACGGAACGGTGACGGCGAGAGGGCCGGGATTCGGCATTGAATGGGACGAAAAGGCGATTACCCGCTTCATGAGCGGCGGTCATTGAGGAGCGCGGCCCTTTGGAAGTTGCCCAAGATCGTATCGATGAAAACGAGTTGAATTCGTTTCTCTCGGCGCTACCCTTCGTGCGAGAATACGCAATCAGAGTCGTTTCCTATGCTCCCGGCGAAGTTACGATAGAGCTGCCGTTTGCCGAAAGATTCTCCGGACCGCCGAGCCAATTCCCCGCCTCAATGGTCGGCGCGGCCGGCGACGTGGCCGCGGTTGCATCTTGCCTGTCACTCCTGCCGCGCGGTTGGGCGCTGGCGACTCTCGATTTTGTGATTAAGATGACCGGCGTCGCCAAGGGTGAGAAACTGAAGGCGAAGGGACGCGTGCTTCAGGACGGAAATACCAATTCGGTCGGCGCAGCCGATGTATATATTGTCGCTGCCGGCAAGGAGGCGTTATGTGGGACCGTGCTGGCCACGACGCGAAATTTCAAAGTCGCGAAGTAGCGATGTTCGGGTGAAGACAGTCCGCGCGTGTGCCAGGGCGCACGCTGCGCCCGTCCGACGTGCCGTTTCCTGATCACCCGACTAGAATATTGCTGACCACCACGCGTAACCTGCAGGCTTCCGCATGTTCATTGCGAAACGATCGTGAAGCGTACGCCGAGAGGAATGCCGCGATGAAGTTTTACGACTGCACCACCGCTCCAAGCCCGCGCCGCGTTCGCATCTTCCTCGCCGAGAAGGGCATTAGCGTGCCGACCGTGCAGGTCGATCTGCGGAACAACGAGCAGCTGACGCCGGCCTTTCGCGCCATTAATCCCGATGCCACCGTGCCGTCGCTCGAACTCGACGGCGGGACACGCATCAACGACGCGATCGGCATTTGCGTCTATTTCGAAGCCATCCACCCGCAGCCGCCGCTGTTGGGGGAAAGTGCGGAAGAGAAGGCGCTGGTGACGTCATGGCAGCGCGAAGTCGAGCGGAACGGCTTTTACGCGGTGATGGAGGCGTTCCGCAATTGGGCGCGCGGTCTCAAAGGACGCGCGTTGCCTGGGCCGTACGATTACGAACAAATTCCGGCACTGGCCGAGCGTGGGCGTCTGCGCGTCGGCCATTTCTTCGAGCAGATGGATGCGCGACTGGCGCAAAGCGAATTCGTTGCCGGTGCGCGCTACACGATCGCCGACATAACTGCGCTGGTAACGGTCGATTTCGCGGCCAGCGCCAAGCTGACGATTCCTGAAAGCCACGCACACCTGCGCCGCTGGCACGCGCAAGTTTCGGCGCGGCCAAGTGCCAAGGCGTAAGCGTCGACGATGAAGGACATTCGAACCGTCGTCGATTGGCTGGCAGGCGGTGCGGTGTCCGGTCCCAATTCCGAAGATGTTCTGGCGCAACTCTGCGACCGCATGATCGAATGCGGCGTTCCATTGTGGCGCGTCGCGGTGTTCGTCACAACGTTGCATCCGGACGTCATGGGCCGCCGCTTCCTCTGGCAAGCCGATTCGGGCGTGACGACGTCAAATGCGCTGTTTGCAATTCTGGAAACCGATGACTATCGCCAAAGTCCGTTCACGACCGTCTATGCGACTCGCGCGCCGCTCCGCCGCCGCCTGGCCGACGGCAATTGTCCGATCGACTTCGGAGTGCTCAAAGAGCTGAAAGCGGAGGGCGCGACAGACTATGCAGCGTTCCCGTTGATATTCACCGACGGCACAGTTCACGTAGCAACATGGTCGACGCGACAGCCGGGCGGCTTCACGCCGCAACAGTTTGCCGACCTCGAAGCAGTTGTCCTGCCGCTGGCCCGGGTTGCGGAAATTCGCGCGCTGCGGCGCACAGCGGGGAATTTGATCGACACGTATGTCGGGCATCAGACCGGCGAGCGGATTATGGAGGGCAAAATCCGCCGCGGTTATGTGGAAGCCATCCACGCCGCGATCTGGCTTTCGGACATGCGCGGTTTCACCGCTTTGTCCGAACGATCGCCGCCGCAGGCCGTGATCGATGTGCTTAATCGCTACTTTGGCTGCCAAGTTCCGCCGATCATCGAGCACGGCGGCGAAGTGCTGAAGTTCATGGGGGACGGTTTGCTCGCGATTTTCCCGATTACGAGCGACGCCGATGCAGAGAAGGTTTGCCGCAACGCACTCGCTTGCGCGCGGGAATTCCGCAAGCGGATTGCGGAATTCCCGGCGAACGGTGAATCCGCCATCCGCTTCGGGCTCGCACTCCATGTCGGCGAGGTGATGTATGGCAATGTCGGCGGCGGCAACCGTCTCGATTTCACCTGCATCGGCCCAGGCGTGAATCTTGCGGCGCGGCTGGAAAAAGTTGCGTCCAAGCTTGGGGAGGCGGTCGTAGCGTCGGCCGATTTCGCCGCTCGGTGTCCGGATGATTTCCGCCGCCTCGGCGAGCATTCGGTGGCCGGATTTGCCGCACCGCAAACAGTATTCGGTTTGATCGACTAGCCGCGCGGGCGGGGCTTAAGCCGCATTGCTCGGCGTCTTGCAAACCCTACATACCTTATATGTTAAGGCGGTCCGCGAGCCCTCTGGCGCTGTCAAATCCATGAGGGCACACTGGCTCGTCAGGAGACTCAAAGGCCGATGCCGCTGCGCGACGTAAAACTCGACGATAAATACGATCTCGGCCACAGCCACGTGTTTGTCACCGGGTTTCAAGCGCTTGTGCGGCTCTGCTTGATGCAGAAGGAGTTGGATCGGCGCAACGGCCTCAATACCGCAGGCTATGTCACCGGTTACCGCGGCTCGCCGCTTGGCGGATTGGACAGTCAGTTTCAGCGCGCCGCGCCGTACCTCACCAAGAACGATATCCGCTTCCAGGGCGGCATTAACGAGGACTTGGCCGCGACCGCGGTGTGGGGCGCGCAACAGGCGGAGCTCCGCGGCGAGGGTAAATACGATGGCGTGTTCGCGATGTGGTACGGCAAGGGTCCCGGCGTCGACCGCACCGGCGACGTCTTCCGCCATGCCAACCTCGCCGGCACCGCCAAAAACGGCGGCGTTCTGGCGCTGATGGGCGACGACCACACGGCGGAATCTTCCACCACCGCGCACCAGTCCGAATATCACTTTATCGACGTGATGATCCCGATCCTGAATCCGGCCGGCGTGCAGGAGGTTCTCGATTACGGTCTCTATGGTTGGGCGATGTCGCGCTTCACCGGCGCGTGGGTGGCGTTGAAAACCATGCACGAGACGATTGAATCGACGGCGGCGATCGACGCCAGCTTCGACCGCATCAACATCGTCAATCCGACGGACTTCCAGATGCCGCCGGGCGGTCTCAACATCCGCCTCAACGATCCAATCCTCGCGCAGGAAGCACGGCTGCACGATTTCAAGCGCGACGCCATGCTGGCGTTTCTGCGGGCCAATAAGATCAATCACACCATCACAACCGGCGGCCGCGAGCCGAAGATCGGCATCATAACCACGGGCAAGAGCTACCTCGACGTTCGTCAGGCTTTCGACGAGCTTGGCATCGACGAGATCAAGGCCAACCAGCTTGGCCTGCGGCTTTATAAGGTCGGCTGCCCCTGGCCGATCAGCCGGCGCGAGCTCGCCGAATTCGCCGACGGCCTCGATCTCATCATTGTCGTTGAGGAGAAGCGCTCGCTGATCGAAGTGCAGGTGCGCGAAGAGTTGTACGGCAATGCCAATCAGCCGGTCTGCATCGGCAAGCGGGACGAGCAGGGCAGCTGGCTGTTCCCGGTCAAAGGCGCGCTGGATCCCAACGAAGTTGCGATCTGCATCGGCGAGCGGCTGTTAAAATATAGCCGCAACGAAGACATCGCTCAGCGCGTAGCCAGGCTGAAGGAATTTCAGCGCGTCGCCGCCGAGACGCGCGATATCGCGCAGCGCATTCCATATTTTTGCTCGGGCTGTCCGCACAATTCCTCGACCGTGGTCCCGGAAGGCATGCGCGCTTATGCCGGGATCGGCTGCCACTTCATGGTGCAATGGATGGATCGCTCGACGCTCGGCTATACGCAGATGGGCGGCGAGGGCGCTAACTGGGTGGGGGAAGCGCCGTTCTCCAACCGCAAGCATGTTTTCCAGAATCTCGGCGACGGCACCTACAATCACTCCGGCTACATGGCGATCCGTGCCGCGATCGCATCCAACACCAACATCACCTATAAGATCCTGTTCAACGATGCCGTGGCGATGACCGGCGGCCAGGCCAATGACGGCGGGCTGACTGTGCCGCAAGTCGCCCGCCAAGTGGCCGCCGAAGGCGCCAAGCGCGTTGTCGTGGTAACCGACGAGCCGGAAAAATATCCGCCCGGCACCGTCTGGCCGGCCGGTGCCACCATCCACCATCGCGACGATTTGATGGAGGTGCAGAAAAGTTTGGCGGAAATTCCCGGCGTCACGGTGCTGATCTACGATCAGACTTGCGCCGCCGAAAAACGCCGACGCCGCAAGCGCCACACTTATCCCGATCCCGACAAGCGCGTCATCATCAACGAGCTGGTGTGCGAAGGCTGCGGCGATTGCGGTGTGCAATCGAATTGCGTGTCGGTGCAGCCGCTGGAAACCGAATGGGGCCGCAAGCGGACCATCGACCAGTCGAGCTGCAATAAGGATTTTTCCTGCGTCAAAGGCTTCTGCCCGTCCTTCGTGACCGTGCACGGCGCCAGACTGAAGAAGGGGGCCGGGGTCGCCGCCGATCATGACCTGCCGCCGCTTCCCGATCCGAAGCTGCCGCCGATTGCGCAGACCTACAACATCATCGTTACCGGCGTCGGCGGTACCGGTATCGTGACGATCGGCGGTATACTGGGCATGGCGGCACATCTGGAGGGCCGTGGTGTCGGCGTCCTCGACATGGCTGGGCTGGCGCAGAAAGGCGGTGCGGTGTTCAGCTACATCCGCTTCGCCGAAAGGCCGGAAGATATCCATGCCATCCGCGTGGCGGCGGGCCGCGCCGATCTGATCCTCGGCGGCGACATCGTCGTGTCGGGCACGCGTAAAATCCTCGCCGCGGTCAAGCCGGGTGCAACCGAGATGGTGGTCAACACGGCGGAGTTCCTGCCGGGTGAATTTACTCGCAATGCCGATTTCTCACTGCCGATCGAGCGGCTCAAGCGGACGATCATCGCGGATGCAGGCGCCGACAAGACGCATTTCATCGACGCGACGCGACTTGCCACCGCGCTGTTTGGGCAATCGATCGGCGCCAATATGTTCATGGTCGGTTACGCCTATCAACTGGGCGCGATTCCGCTGTCGGCCACCGCGATCGAGCGAGCGATCGAGCTCAACGGCGAGGCGGTTGAGATGAACAAAGCGGCATTTCATTGGGGTCGCCGGACGGCCATCGCGCGCGCACAGGTCGAGGCGCTGGCCAAACCGGCAACTGCCACGACCCCGAACGAGGCACGTCATTTGTCGGAATCTTTCGACGAGACCGTCGCCCGACGCGTCAAATTCCTGACCGCCTACCAAAATAAAGCTTACGCGGCGCGCTACCGCGGCTTCGTCGAGAAGGCGAAAGCGGCGGAGGCCGCGCGCGCGGCCGGCAAGTGCGGATTAGCCGACGCAGTCGCCCGCTATCTGTTCAAGCTGATGGCCTACAAGGATGAATATGAAGTCGCCCGGCTCTACACTGACGGTTCGTTTCTTGCTCAGGTCGAAAATACATTCGGCGGCGAAAACCTGCGTTTCGAGTTTCATCTTGCGCCCCCGCTCTTGGCACGCCGCGACAAAGCAACCGGCCTGCCGCACAAGATGAGCGTCGGCCCCTGGTTGCTGCCGGTATTCGGGCTGCTGGCGAAATTCAAATTCCTGCGCGGCACCGCTTTTGATCCGTTCGGCCGCACCCGCGAGCGCCGCACCGAACGGAAGCTGATCGCGGATTACGAACATCTGCTCGATCAGGTGTTTGTCGCGCTAACGCCGGCCAATCATGATCTTGCCGTCGCGCTCGCCGCCATACCAGAGAAAATCCGCGGCTTCGGCCATGTCAAGCAGCGCCACCTCGCCGCCGCCAAGGCCGAAGAAATGGCATTGCTGCAACAATTCCGCGCCGGAGCACCGGCGCTGCTCAAAGCGGCCGAGTAAGGCCGCCGACCTTACATACCATGGCCATCAAGGACCGCGCGGCAGCCCCGGCTGAGGCGGTCTTTGTGGTCCTGCAGGCACGATCCGACGCGGAAGTCGTCGCCAATGGCGTCCTTGCAAAGACGCCGCGCATCGCCTCCGCAGGCTCTTTCCTCCGCTTGGTTGTGCGGTATGCCGCCGTTCTGGACGTTCTCCGCCCAGGCGGAATTCGAAATAATAAGGAAGGCGATCAGGCAAAGATTGCGGGTCATTGGATGTTTCCTAAATTTTGCCGCGGTGAATCGTGTGACCGGCCGCCTAAGCAGCTCGTGACTTCGCCTTTATTGAGGCTCAATTATCAATTCTTAACTTCCGCCGGTGTTCCGCGACTTCCGCGGGTGTTCCGCGCCGACCGCTGGGACACGCTGTGTCGTTTGTGCGCGTGCATGATGACTGTCGATCAGGTATGGTGAGGCCATGAGCGACCTGCCGCCCATTGTTGAAGCTCCGCCGATCGAACCGTCGTCCACCGGGCCGTCGCCGGTGGTCGCGCCGCAACCGGCCGCAAACACCGAAGCGCAACAGGCTACCGCGCCGGCGGCATCTTCAATCGGTATTCTCCTCATCAATCTCGGCACGCCCGAAGCTGCCGAACCCAAGGCTCTGCGCCGCTACCTGAAGGAATTCCTTACCGACACGCGCGTGATAGAAAACAATTCGCTGCTTTGGAAATTCGTACTGAACGGCATTATCTTGCCGTTGCGCTCGCGGCGCAAAGTGCGCGACTACAAAGCAATTTGGAATAACGAGCAAGACGAATCGCCGCTTAAAACGATTACCCGCTCGCAGGCCGAAAAGCTAGCCGGCATCCTTGAGCCGCTCGGCAAGCATGTCGTCGTCGACTGGGCGATGCGCTATGCCGGTCCTTCCATCGCCTCGCGATTGGAAGCGCTGATGGCGCGCGGTTGCGATCGCATCCTGGTGATGCCGCTCTACCCGCAATATGCCGCGCCGACTACGGCAACAGCGTGCGATGAAGTGTTTCGCTATCTGTTGCAGCAGCGCCGGCAGCCGGCGCTTCGCTTCCTACCGGCTTACTATGACGATCCCTATTACATCGAAGTGTTGGCATCCTCGTTGCAGGCCGAGCTGAAAGCACTCTCGTTTACGCCCGAGGTCATCGTTGCCTCGTATCACGGCATGCCGGAGGCTTATGTACGCAAGGGCGATCCATATGAGCAGCAATGCGTGCGGACGACGGAGCTTTTGCGCGCGCAGCTTAAGCTCGACGACAGCAAGCTTTTGATGACTTATCAGTCGCGCTTCGGGCGAGCGCGCTGGCTCAAGCCGTACACGATCGCGACCATGAAGACGCTCGCCAAAAAAGGCGTGAAGAATATCGCAGTGATCACGCCGGGATTTTCCGCCGATTGCCTGGAGACGCTGGAAGAGATCGCGGTCGAGAACGCGCGGGTCTTCAAGCGCTTCGGCGGAGAGAATTTCGCGGCCATTCCCTGCCTCAACGACAGCGAAGCCGGTATGCTGATGATCTGGCAGCTCGCGATGCGCGAGCTCAAAGGCTGGATCTGATCGGATTAGGGCAAAAACCCGAGTAAAATCGGTGGATTGAGTGGGCCGGATTTGGCCCGGTCAACTAGTCGTTAACCATATCCGTTTTAATTCCGTTAACCATCGGGGCGCAGCTCGGCGGCCCGTGCCGGCCCAATTCGCGCGATGGCCGCACGGGATGATTCGCGCGTGGCCGCGGCTCCGCGACGGTGGTTGGCTTGGCGGCTTCCGATGTGACGCGGATGATGGCGATGGTGCGCGTCCTGGGCGCGGGCCTCGTACTTACGGTGGTCGGCCTCGTTCCGGGCGCCGGTCTGGCGCAGTCACCGCCGCCTGGTGCCGGCAATCCAGACGACAGCCTGTTAGCGCCTTCGCTGGAGAACGCCCCGAACAATCCGCCACCTTTCCGCATGCCGGGCGAGGCTGCGCCGCCGAACTACAAGATGCTGCCGCCGGGGACGGTTACCGCGCAAAGCCGCGTTGGCGCTACGCCCATATACGGCAGCCCAAGCGGTTTGGGCGAAGGCGACACCGGCTTCGATTCCACGAACACGCCGCATTACAAAAAACGAAAGAAACAAGCGCAGATACGCGCGTCGGGTGGCGTAACACCGCCGGCCGAAACGACATTCGCGCCGGTGCCGAATTTCACGCCGTCCGTGCCGTCGCAGCCACCGCCATTGCGAAAGCCGCCCACGCCGGAGATTTATCCGAAGAAAGCCGCGCAACGGATCGGCGCGACTTTGCCACCATTGCCCGACGCTTATCCGGTCAGCAATCCGCCGCCCGAAGTTCACCCGCTGGCTGCAGCCAGTCGTCCGGGGGCGGCTCTGGCGGTCCCGCCGCCGGACTATTTCGATTATTCGCTGCGCCCGTCTGTCGCCACGCCCTCGAGCCCACCGCCGCCGACCTTGCAGCCGCCGAACACGTTTTTCCCGGGGACGCTGCCACGCCAGCTGTTGCCAATCGCGGCGACCGATCCCTACGCGGCAATCGGCATTCGCGCTGGCTCATTCCTGTTGTTTCCTTCGGTCGACCTCGCCGGCGGCTATAGCACTAATCCGACACGGGAAACCGGCGGACCCGGTTCATTTTATGTCGCTGCGGCGCCGGAGGTGAAAGTCGCCTCGGATTGGGACCGACATTCGCTGACCGCCGACATTGTTGCCTCATATACGCAATACAGCGCCGACCTCGTTCCCGCGCTCAACGTTCCCTTCCTCAACGCCAAGATCGACGGTCGCATCGACGTGACGCGCGACACCCAGATCGTGGCCGAGCAACGCGTCATCGTGTCGGCTGACAATCCAGGTAGTCCTAACTTGCAGGCACAACTCGCCTCGTTGCCGCCTAATCAGGATATCGGCGAGACGCTCGGCGTCGCCCAGCAATTCAATCGGCTGGCGGTTACGGCCAAGGGCACATTCGATCGAGCCACCTACGACCCTTCGCAGCTTACCAACGGCCAAAGCGCCAGCAACTCCGATCGTAACTTCGATCAATACGCCGGCATCCTTCGTGTCGGCTACGAACTCGATCCCGGTCTCAAACCGTTCGTTGAGGTGCAAGAGGACCAGCGCATCCACGACCAGCAATTCGATCGCAATGGGCTCCAACGCGATTCGACCGGTACCACAGCCCTGCTTGGTAGCGCCCTCGACCTGTTCGGCACGCTTACCGGCGAGATGGCGCTAGGTTACGTCGATCGAAACTACAAAGATCCAACGCTACCGGCCGTTTCCGGCTTCATCGCAAACGGGGCGCTGTTATGGAAGCCAACCGGCATGACCACCTACAAACTGAGCGCAAGCTCGCAGGTCTACGAAACCGTTTTGGCCGGCGCGTCCGGCGATCTCACCCGCGACATTAGCCTCGAAGCCGACCACGCGTTTCGCTCGTGGCTGATCGGCATCGGCAAGATCGGCTACGGTACCGACGATTATGTCGGCCAGCCGCTTACCGATAACCGCTACTTCATTTCAATCGGGCTGACCTACATCTTTACGCGCGAATGGCAGCTGCATGCGGAAATCCGGGAAGACTGGCAGACAGCCACTGAGCAGAGCTTCTCTTATAACGCGACCACATTCCTCCTCGGCTTGCGTTGGCAACGCTGAGGAGGACGGCAACGAAGCAATTCAGACCGCGCCCCGGCTGGATTGCTTCGTTTCGCCGTTTTTAGTCACTGCGCGGTCGGTTCGGCGTCGAGTCGGGCAATCCAACCTTCGAGGCCGCTTTTTGCGGCGGGATAGCACGCGAGCACCAGCGGGTCATGGCCCGGCACAAGGTGCGATGGCGAGGTCGCAAGTTTTTTCAGCGTCGCATAGCCTTCGACCACCTCGGCGACGTTGTAGGTGATCGGAAACACGCGGCCTGAGTCGATATGGGCGTAGAGGTGCGTGGCGTCGGAAGCCAGTACGACGTGGCCGCGCCGGGTCTTCACCCGCACGCATTGCAAACCCTTGGAGTGGCCGCCAACGAGATGCACGGTGACGCCCGGCGCGATCTCGGCTTCGCCATCATGGAATACGGCGCGGCCGGCAAACACTTTGCGGACCATGGCGGTGACGTCGTCGGCTTCGAACGGAAGGCGCAAAGCCGGGTGGCACATGCAGCGCCCGGTCGCATAGTCCATCTCACGGTCTTGCAAGTGATAGCGCGCCTGCGGAAACAGATCGTGATTGCCGCAGTGATCGTAATGGAGGTGACTGACGATCACGGTTTTGACCGCGTCGGCGGCGACGCCGAGCGCCGTGAGCCCATCCTGCACCGGCTTGACGATTTCGCGCTGCCGGCGTCGCCCCATGTCGGTGTCAAATCCGGTATCGACAATGATGGTGCCGGCGGGGCCGAGGATCGCCCAAACGAAAAAATCGAGCGGCTGAAGCACGTCGTGCGGATCGCCGCCGATGAAATTCTCCGGCGACCGGCGCGCATGATGGCCGTAGCGGATCGCGTAGACTTGATGCTCGTCTTCGCTCATGACGTTCGGCGTGCATTCTGGCTAACCGCCGTTGAGCTCGGCGAGGATTTTTTTGATTTCGGAACGGAAACCGGGGGCTATATCGGGCCGCGCCAGCGCATACGATACGTTGGCGGCGAGGAAGCCGATCTTTGATCCGCAGTCGAAACTGCGGCCGTCGAATTTGAGACCATAAAAGGGCTGCGTCCGTGCTAGTGCGATCATCGCATCGGTGAGCTGAATTTCGCCGCCAGTACCGCGATCTTGCCTCGCCAAAAGGTCGAGGATCTCGGGTTGCAGGATATAGCGGCCGGTCAGGATCAAGTTTGAAGGGGCGCGGCCCTGCGTCGGCTTTTCAACCATGCTGGTGATCGAGAATACCTTACCCTTGGCAGCACCGACGCCGACCACGCCGTATTGGTCGACGCGCTCGCGTGGCACTTCCTCAACGGCGACGATATTGGACCGCTGGTCGACCTCGCGCGCGGCATCGATCATCTGCGCGAGGCAGCCGCGCTCATGCTGGACCAGTACGTCGGGGAGGAGGAGCGCGAAGGGCTCGTGGCCGATCAGCTCGCGCGCACACCATACCGCGTGGCCGAGCCCTAGCGGCTCCTGCTGGCGGGTGAAGCTGGTGGTGCCCGGCTCCGGCAGATCGTGGCGCAGCAGATCGAGGGCTTTTTGCTTCTGGCGCTCGAGCAGCGTCGTCTCCAATTCGACTTGACGGTCGAAGTGGTCTTCGATCACCGCCTTATTGCGGCCGGTGACGAAAATGAAATGCTCGATGCCGGCTTCGCGCGCTTCGTCCACCACGTGCTGAATGAGCGGCCGGTCGACGACCGGCAGCATTTCCTTGGGCATCGCTTTGGTCGCCGGCAGGAAGCGGGTGCCGAGGCCAGCGACAGGGAAGACAGCTTTACGGACGAGTTTCATGGGGTGCCGTTTTGCGACATGCGGACTGGACAGGGTGCGGACGATTTGTTGCCTAAATCTTTGTCCAGAACAGGAACTCAGAGCAGTGTATGAACCGGATTCCGTTGCGGCTCGGTGAATGAATCTGCGCCGATACGTTGACTGCGCCGACGAGGATCGGTGGTTAACGGTCCGGTAACATAGCAGCCGTCCACTCCCGTCACCACTGACCGAAACCACGATCGCCCGCGCCCGAATAATCCGAAGAAGTCAATCCTCATGCCGATCCTTCGCTATGCGGTCGCCTGCTTGATCACATTGACCCTGGCCGACGCCGCATTGGCGCAGGACAAGCCGGATGACTGGCTGACACGGTTGTTTCAACCTTCCTCGACCGCGGCAGTTCCTACGCCCGCAGGCGGCAAACACCAGTGGAGTGGGCAGTCGGGCGCCTCCGGCAATCCGCTGATGAGCGCCGATGCCATCCGCGCCGCCGCCACGGACTTCCCCAACTGCATTGCCGCGCTGTGGCCGGCGGCGGAGAGCCGCGGCATCACGCGGGCTACGTTCGAGCGGGCGACCGGCGGGCTCACGCCGGACCTGAGCATTATGGATCTCCTCGACGCTCAGCCGGAATTCACCAAATCGCCGTGGGGCTATCTCGACCTCTTGGTCGACGACGAGCGCATCGCCCGCGGCCGTGCGCTGCTGGCGCAATATGCCACCGTCTTTGCGGCGGCCGAACGTTCTTACGGCGTCGATCGCTATATCCTCGCGGCGATCTGGGGCGTCGAATCGAAGTATGGCACCATGGGCGGCGACCGCCCGGTGATCCGCTCGACCGCAACGCTCGCCTGCGTTGGCCGTCGCCGCAATTTCTTCCGCGGCGAGTTTTTGTCGGCGCTGGACATCGTCCAGCGCGGCGACGTGCCGATGCAGCGGCTGGTCGGCTCCTGGGCCGGCGCGTTCGGACCGACTCAATTCATGCCATCGACGTTCGAGCGCTACGCGGTCGATTTTGACGGCGACGGGCGCCGCGACATTGTCGATTCGGTCCCCGATGTCATCGCCTCGACGGCGAACAATCTGAAAAGCTACGGCTGGGTGAGGGGCGAAGGTTGGGGCTACGAAGTCGTGCTGCCGCCGCACTTCGATTACCTGCTGGCCGGCCATTCAAGGCAGATGACAGTCCGCCAATGGCAGGCGCTCGGCATCCGGCGTGCCGGTGACAAGCAATTTCCACGGCCGTCAGACCGGGCTTATCTCGTCCTGCCCGCCGGCGCGCGCGGACCTGCTTTTCTGATGCTGCGGAATTTCAGCGTCATCATGAAATATAATCCGTCGGAAGCTTATGCGCTTGCTATCGGTCATCTCGCCGATCGGTTGCGCGGCGGTGCGCCGTTTATTCAGCCCTGGCCGCGCGATGAGCGGGTGTTGACCGTTGCCGAGCGTTACGAGTTACAGCAGCTTCTGGCTCGGCGTGGCTTCGATATCGGCGAACCGGATGGTTTGCTGGGCCCGCGTACCCGCGTCGCCATTCGCAAATTCCAGGCGGCAACCGGACAAATCCCCGACGGTTTTGCGTCGAGTGTGGTGCTCGACCGCCTGCGCCAGCCTTAACTTTTCGACGGGTCTTACGCTCTCACGGCGGCGTTGTCGCGTCCGGCTGTCTTGGCCTTGCGGCGATCATTGTCATTGAGCCGCATGAGCAAGACGAACAGCGCATGGGACAACTTCGCCGGCGGCTCGTAACGGGTCTTGAGCCCTTGCGCAATCATCTGCTGCATCACCCGATGGAGCGTTACCGGCCTGTCGGTTTGCGTATCCGTCGCAGGGATAGGTGACATTGTGCGATGCCCGATCATCTGCCGTCACTGCATTGTTAACCGAAGAAATAACCGCCGGTTCCGCTAACCGCGGCAACATCCTCAGATTGACATTTTTTGGCTAGTATCGTGGCTTGCCCGATCGGGCTGGTCGATAGGACGTACGCGACGGGCGACTGAGCGGATCCTGAGGAATGACCGTAACGCACCGGCAACGGCTTGCCATCGTGCTCGTGTTAATCGCGGGCTCCATCGCGTTTGCCGCCCCGGCTGCCGCCCAGTTCCGCGAATTCTTCCGGATGCCGTGGCGCAGCGCGCCATCTCCGCCATCATACTCGTACAGCCCGTTTTATCCGCAGCCGCAGGTTTACGAGCCGACCCGGCCGCCCCCGCCGCATAAAGTCGAGACGCCGCCCTCCGAGACCATCGTCGTCGTTGGCGATCAGCTCGCCGAGTGGCTCGCTTACGGGCTGGAGGAGGTCTTCACCGACACACCGGAGGTCGGCATTGTGCGCAAGATCAAATTCAACGCCGGGCTCGTGCGTTATGAAGCGCGTTCCGACGCTCCGGAGTGGTCACAAGCGATCACCGAGATATTGGCGGCGGAAAAGCCAAGCGCCATCGTGGTGATGCTCGGCATCAACGATCGGCTGCCGCTGCGCGAACGCGTGCCGGAAAAAGACAAGGACAAAGACAAAGATAAAAAGGGCAAAGCCGTATCATCGCAGGGCCAAGGCGTCGCTCCGGCTGCGCAAGCATCCTCTGAAACCGCGCAGGCCGACACCGAGCGGGCGCCAGCCGCAATCGCCGCGCCGGAGACGCAGCGCCGCTCGCCCAACGGCTACTACGAATTCCATGGCGACAAATGGGCTGAGCTTTATTCAAAGCGCATCGACGAGATGATTGCTGCGCTCAAAACCAAGGGCGTGCCGGTCCTGTGGGTCGGCCTTCCCGCTGTGCGGGGTACCAGGTCGACCAGCGACATGAGCTATCTCGATGACCTCTATCGTGCGCGTGCCGAAAAGGCCGGTATCACCTACGTCGACGTGTGGGATGGCTTCGTCGACGAGCGCGGCCTATTCACCGTCCAGGGCCCGGATTTCGAGGGCCAGATCCGGCGGCTGCGCACCAGCGACGGCGTGAATTTCACTAAATACGGTGCTGAGAAGCTCGCCCGCTACGTTGAGCATGACCTGCGTAGGGTGCTGACCAACCACGTCGTTCCGGTGGCGTTGCCAGGCCCGGAGGAGCAGCCGAAAGGCACAGCCCGGCCGGCGATCGGGCCGGTTGTTCCGCTCAACACGCTGGGCGGCGCGGATAGCGGCGATCTCCTTGGTGCAAGCGGCCACCCGGCGCAACGCGAATCCGATCCGATAGCAACGCGGGTGTTGAGCAACGGCGAGCCAATCCCGGCGCCGGTGGGCCGCGCCGACGATTTTTCCTGGCCGCGGGCGGACGCGAATGCGAACAACGCACCCGACTTAACGCCGCGGCCCAACGCGTCGCCGGAACCAACTGCGTCGCCCAACGGTGCGCCTGGCAAGAGTGGGACAAAAAAGACCGAGGTAAAAACCCCGCCTACCAGCAAGGCGTCGAACAAGCCGCGCCCGCTGACGAACGGCACGCCGCCCCGGCCGCCGCTACCGGTAGGTACGGGCGCCGCCAACGATCGCCGTGGACTCTAGCACGCGTATCTCCCGCTGCGCGTGCTTCGCCAGGTCCGCCCAGTCCGAGACCTTTATTTCGGCGGAGCGTCGTAAAGCGTGGAGCCCTTATCGACAATGTGTACGGTGAGAAGCTTCAAGGGCTTGTCGCCGATGACTTTGAATCCCGCGTGCGGCACGTCGCGCATGTTGATAGAGCCCGTACCCGTGGCAAGCTCGATTTTCTTGCCGGTGGGAGTTTCGACGGTCGCTCCCTCAAGCACATAAAACGCCTCCTCGCCGTGATGAATGTGGCGGGCGATGGATTCTCCCGGCTGATATTCAGTGACGGACAGAATCACCTCCATCTTGGTGCCGGTCAGGTCGGCTCGCTTCAATTCCTTGCGGTTTTTCGATCCAAGGTCCTGCGCATAGGCGAAACTGACGCACGCCACCGCGACGGCGGCGGTGACGATCCATGTTCTGATTTTGATCATCGTGATGCCCTCCCATTTGGCTTGAGGATGATAACCGAATTTGCGATTTGTGACCGCATTCTCCGTGCGAGGCTTCGCCGCATCGGTAAGTCGCTGGGGTCAGCAATGCTATCGCGGTAACAGCGACGAGCCCATCAGATATTTATCGACGGCGTGTGCAGCTTGGCGGCCTTCGCGGATCGCCCACACCACCAGCGACTGGCCGCGGCGCATATCGCCGGCGGCGAAGACTTTATCGATCGAGGTGCGGTAATCGTCGGTCGAGGCGGCCACGTTGCCGCGCCGGTCCAGCGCCAGCTCAAGACTCTTGAGCATGCCTTCATGCACCGGATGCACGAAGCCCATCGCCAGCAAAACGAGCTCGGCAACGATCTCGAACTCGCTCCCGGGCACCGGCTTCATCTTGTCGTCGATATGCACGCAGTGGAGCTTCTCGACGTGGCCGCTCGGGCCGCCGGAGAAGCGCGTGGTCATCACCGCGAAGTCGCGCTCGGCGCCTTCTTCGTGACTCGACGAGGTGCGCAGCTTCAACGGCCAATTCGGCCAGGTCAGCTCCTTATTTTCGCGCTCCGGCGGAGCGGGAAGGATTTCGAAGTTGGTTACCGACAGCGCGCCTTGGCGGATCGACGTGCCGATGCAGTCGGAGCCGGTGTCGCCACCGCCGATAACCACCACATGCTTGCCGCCGGCAAGGATCGGCTCGGCGTTGTCGGCCGGCTCGCCGGAGACCCGCCGGTTCTGCTGCGGCAGAAATTCCATGGCGAAATGGATGCCCTTGAGCTCGCGTCCCGGTACCGGCAGATCGCGCGCTTTTTCAGCGCCGCCGGTGAGGACTGCTGCGTCATAATCGGCCAACAGTCTTTTGACCGGCATATTAACGCCGACATGCGTGTTGTAATGAAAGACGACGCCTTCGCCTTCCATCTGCGCGACGCGTTTGTCGATGTGATGCTTCTCCATCTTGAAGTCGGGAATCCCGTAGCGCAAAAGGCCGCCGGCCTTCGTCCCTTTCTCGAATACGTGCACGTCGTGGCCGGCACGCGCGAGCTGTTGGGCGCAGGCTAAGCCCGCCGGTCCGGAGCCGACGATCGCGACCCTCTTGCCGGTTTTTTCCATCGGCCGTTCGGGCTTAAGTCCATGCGCGATGGCGCGGTCGGCGATCGCGCATTCAATCGATTTGATGGTGACTGGATTCTCGTCGATGTTGAGCGTGCAGGATGCTTCGCAGGGCGCCGGGCAGATGCGGCCGGTGATTTCCGGGAAATTGTTGGTCGAGTGCAGGTTGCGCGCGGCCTCGTCCCAATTGCCGGCATAGACGAGGTCGTTCCAGTCGGGAATCTGGTTGTTGACCGGGCAGCCGGGTGTACCTGGGGTGAGCGAGCCGGTCCCCTGGCAATAGGGAACGCCGCAATTCATGCAGCGTGCGGCCTGGGTCACGTAATCTTTTTCCGGCAGCGGCAGGACGAATTCGCGCCAATGGCGGATACGCTCTTCGACCGGCTCGTAGTCGCGGTCTTCACGTTCGTATTCGAGAAAGCCGGTGACCTTACCCACTGCGTGCTCTTTCGGAGAGTTCTTGGCCGGCCACTCTAGCGCGTCATTGCGAGCGAAGCGAAGCAATCCCGCAGCGTGTCAGGCACGGATTGTTTCGTCGCGTAGCCTCTCATCGGGCCGGCCACTTCGCGCCGGACCGGCTGGCTCTTCGCAATGACGATACGGCGAGACCAAGTCATCATTGCGGACTATTCCGCCGCCTGCATAGCTTGCGCTGCCGCTTTGAGCTCGTTGAGCGCGCGACGATATTCGACCGGCATGACCTTACGGAATTTTGGACACCAGGCCGACCATTCGGCCAAGATTTTGGCCGCAATGGCCGAGCCGGTAAAGCGCGCGTGCCGCGTAATGAGAAGATGCAGACGGCGGGCGTCGTCGCAACTCAAATCGGCCATGACCTCTACCAGCCCGTGCGCTTCCAGATCGCGCGCGTGGTGATAGACGCGGGCGTTGACTTCTTCCTCGGCCGGCATCGGCTCAAGCTCGACCATGGCGAGATTGCAGCGCGAGGCGAAGGTAGCGTCTTCGTCGAGCACGTAGGCGATGCCGCCCGACATGCCGGCGGCGAAGTTACGACCGGTGCGGCCGAGCACCACCACCACCCCGCCGGTCATGTATTCGCAGCAATGATCGCCGGCGCCTTCGATGACGGCCACCGCGCCGGAATTGCGCACGGCAAAGCGCTCGCCGGCGACCCCGCGGAAGTAGCACTCGCCCTCGATGGCGCCATAAAGCACGGTATTGCCGATGATGATCGACTGCTCCGGCACGATGCCGGCTTGCGTCGGCGGACGCACGATAATGCGGCCGCCGGAAAGGCCCTTGCCGACATAGTCGTTGGCGTCGCCTTCGAGCTCAAACGTCACACCGCGCGCGAGGAACGCGCCGAAACTTTGCCCGGCAGTGCCGGTAAAGCGCGCCACGATGGTGTCGTGGGGTAGTCCCGCATGGCCGTAGCGCTTGGCAATCTCGCCCGAGAGCATGGCGCCCGTGGTGCGATCGGTATTACGAATCGGCAGGTTGATGCGAACCGGCGCGCCGCGGTCGAGCGCCGAATGCGATTGGGCAATCAGCTTGCGATCGATGATGTCGCGGATCTTATGCTCTTGCCGCTCGCAATTGTAGATCGCGACCGATTTCGGTACGTCCGGCTTGGTGAACAGCCGAGAGAAATCGAGCCCGCGCGCCTTCCAGTGATCGACCATGTCGCGCACGTCGAGCATCTGCATCTGCCCGACCATTTCGTCAAACTTGCGATAGCCGAGCGCGGCCATGATCTCACGCGCCTCTTCGGCGACGAAAAAGAAGAAATTGATGACATGTTCCGGCTGGCCCTTGAAGCGCTTGCGCAATAGCGGGTCCTGTGTCGCGACGCCGACCGGGCAGGTGTTCAGATGGCACTTGCGCATCATGATGCAGCCGGCGGCGATCAAGGGCGCGGTGGCGAAGCCGAATTCGTCGGCGCCCAAAAGCGCGCCGATCACCACGTCACGACCGGTGCGCAGCCCGCCATCGACCTGAACGGCAATCCGTCCACGTAACCGGTTGGCGACCAGCGTCTGGTGGGTCTCGGCAAGCCCAATCTCCCACGGCGAGCCGGCATGCTTGATTGACGTAAGCGGCGACGCGCCCGTGCCGCCTTCGTAACCGGCTATGGTGACGTGATCGGAGCGTGCTTTCGAGACGCCGGCGGCGACGGTACCGACGCCGACCTCGGACACGAGCTTGACGGAGACGTTGCCGTCCGGATTGACGTTCTTCAAATCGAAGATGAGCTGGGCCAAATCCTCGATCGAGTAAATGTCGTGATGCGGTGGTGGCGAAATCAAACCGACGCCTGGCGTCGAATGCCGCACTTTGGCGATGGTCTTGTCGACTTTGTGGCCGGGTAGTTGACCGCCTTCGCCGGGCTTGGCGCCTTGTGCGATCTTGATCTGCATCATATCGGCGTTGACGAGGTACTCCGCGGTAACGCCGAAGCGGCCGGACGCTACTTGCTTGA
>JASHSY010000286.1 GCA_030040825.1 Xanthobacteraceae bacterium | reverse complement strand
TTCTGGGGCAAGATCATTGTCGACGGCATTGTCTACCTGCCGCTGGTGCTGCCGCCGGTGGTGACCGGTTATCTGCTGCTGATCTCATTTGGGCGGCGCGGCCCGATCGGCGCGTTTTTGGCCGATTATCTCGGCATCGTGTTTTCGTTCCGCTGGACCGGGGCGGCGTTGTCGTGCGGCATCATGGGCTTTCCGCTCATGGTCCGGCCGATCCGTCTAGCGGTGGAGGCGATCGACCGCCGCCTCGAAGACGCAGCCGCAACGCTCGGCGCCGGCAGCTTTGTTGTCTTCTTCACCGTTACCTTGCCGCTGGCACTGCCTGGCATCATCGCCGGCGCGGTGATGTGCTTTGCCCGCGCGCTCGGCGAATTTGGCGCTACCATTACCTTCGTCTCCAACATTCCGGGCGAAACACAGACCATCTCGGCGGCGATCTACACCCTGTTGCAGGTACCCGGCGGCGAAGCGCCGGCCGGGCGGCTGGTCTTGGTCGCGATAGCGCTGGCGCTGGCCGCGCTTATCGTTTCGGAATGGTTTGCCCGCCGTGCGGGGATGCGTTTTCAAGGGCAATGAACATGTTGGCCGTCGACGTCGAGAAGCAGCTCGGCGCATTCGTGCTGAGCGCGCGTTTCACGGCTGCCGGCGGTGTCACCGCTTTGTTTGGTCCATCAGGCGCCGGCAAGACCACGATTGCCAATATGATCGCGGGCCTGATCACACCCGAGCGCGGCACCATTGCGATCGACAAGGACGTGCTGTTCGATGCCACCGCCGGCATCAACCTGCCGCCGCACCGCCGGCAGATCGGCTATGTGTTCCAGGAAGGCCGGCTGTTTCCGCATCTGAGCGTTCGCAAGAACCTCGATTACGGCCGGCGCATGAACGGGCATGTGTACGACGAAAAAGACTTCCAGCGGACCGTACAGTTGCTCGATGTCGGTCATCTGCTCGGCCGGCGGCCTCGCGCGCTGTCCGGCGGCGAACGCCAGCGCATCGCAGTCGGGCGTGCGCTGCTGATGCGTCCGCGCCTCTTGCTGCTCGACGAGCCGCTTGCCTCGCTCGACAGTGCGCGCAAGCGCGAGATCCTGCCGTATCTGGTGCGGCTGCGCGATGAGGCGCGCATGCCCATGGTTTATGTGAGCCACGACGCTACGGAACTCCGCCAGATCGCCACGAACGTTGTGCGGCTCGATGCCGGACGCGTGGTCGCCTCCGGCGGGATCGAGCTTCTCGATTAGGCGAAAGGTCGCTTCGGCGAGAGCACGCTTATCATGGCGGCTACCTGAGACTATTATTGGCGCAATGCGCAGTTCCCGTTTACGGATATTGAGCCGGCGCGCTGTCGCGATCGTGGCAGTGCTGTTGCTGATCGTGGCCGGATCGTTTGCCGGCTCGGTCGCCGAAAGCGCCGACAATACCGTCCGCCTGACCGTCGACTACGGCGACGGCATCAGTAAGACCATCAACGGCCTGGTCTGGGCGAACGGATACACCGTCCTCGATGTCTTGAAGGAAGCGACCGGGCGGCCGCACGGAATTTCGTTCAGCTTTACCGGCACGGACGACGCCGCCATGCTGACTAAGATCGACGACGTTGCAAACCAAGGCGGCGGCGCCGGCAGGAAGAACTGGCAATACTGGGTCAACGGCGCCTACGGTAACCGGAGCTTTGCCACATTCGCACTGCAAGCGCAGGACGATATCGTTTGGCGCTTTACCACCGAACAAGGACAGTAATGCTTATGCCCTCTTTCCCCGCCAACCATGCGCGCGCTCTGCCTTTCGACCTTTTCATTGTGGCTGCACTGGTCAGCTTCGACGTCGTCGCACGGCTTATGCCGCATGCGCCGAATTTCACGCCGGTCGCGGCGAGCGCGCTGTTTGCCGCCGCCGTGCTGCATCGGCGTGCGCTGGCGCCGCTGGTACCGATTCTCGGGCTGGCGGTCGGCGACCGGATTGCTGGCGGCTACGACATAAAAATCATGCTGGTGATCTATGCCTCCCTCGCGTGGCCGGCTTGCGCGGCGGTCTTGTCGCCCACCCTCCGTGCGCCGCGGATGATCCCGCTGGTTCTCGTCTCGTCATCGGTTGGGTTCTTCGTCACGACGAATTTTGCCGTTTGGGCATTCAGCCCGCTCTACGCGCCGAACATCGCCGGCCTCTGCAAGTGCTACGTCGCGGCGCTGCCGTTCCTGCGCAACATGGTTGAAGGCGATCTGTTCTGGGGCGCGGTCCTGTTCGGCGGCTATTGGGTTGTCCGAAGCATCCGGGCCACTGCGCTGCCAGTAGCCGCCGCCGGCCGCGGCTGACGCTTTCACCCCCTTATCCCGATGGACACGACGCTGCCGCCCGTCAAATCTTCGGCTGTGTTGGGAGTCTTGTGCGGCGTCGGTGCGGCTGTCTGTTGGGCGATCGGCTTTGTCGCCGCGCGGCAAGGCATCAATGACGGCGTGTCGCCGCTGGTCATCGCGCTGCACCGCTTCGTCTGGCCGGGGCTGGCGCTTTTTCCGCTCGTTGCGCGCGAGGGGTTTGCCGAACTGCGCCGGATCGGATGGCACCGCGGCGTCGTGTTGACGCTGGTCGGCGGGTTGCCGCTGGCGATCCTGAGCTACGCCGGGTTCCTGTTCGTTCCGCTCGGCCACGGCGGCGTTATCCAGCCTTCATGCGCTTCGCTTGGCGGACTGCTGCTGGCCAGTTTGGTGCTTAAAGAGCCGTTGCCGCGGCGCCGCATTGTCGGAGCTTTGGCGATTGTCATCGGCCTCATCGTCATCGGGACCGAAGCGCTGCGGACGATGGGCGCGCACGGCCTGCTCGGCGATTTCATGTTCGTTGTCGCCGGCTGCATGTTTGCGATTTTCGGCATGCTGTTGCGGCTGTGGCGGATCGAACCGATGCCGGCGGTGGCGGTGACGAGCGTCCTGTCTTTGCTCGGCTTCCCGCTTGTCCTGCCCTACGCCGGCAACATCGCATCCGCGGGACTGTTCGAGAACGTGCTACAAGCGGTCGCGCAAGGCGGATTTGCCGCCGCCGGCGCCATCTATCTTTTCACCCGCGGCGTCGTGCTGCTCGGTGCCAGCCGAGCGGCCGTCATTCCCGCGCTGGTACCGCCTTCGACACTGCTGATCGGATACCTGGCGCTCGGCATCGTGCCGAGCCTATCCCAACTTATCGGCCTTGCGATTGTCGTCGCCGGCTTCCGGCTGACGCAGCAGGCGTGAGTTCAGGCCGCCCTGCGCGTGCTCAGAAACTCGCCGACGCGATCAAGTGCGCGCACAATGTTTTCCGTCGAATTGGCGTAGGACACCCGCAGATAGCCCTCGCCAAACACGCCGAAATCCGGGCCGCCGATCAGCGCCACGCTTGAATCTTCCAAGAGCGCCGCCGCAAGCGGCTTCGATTTCCAGCCGGTGCGCTTGATGTTCGGAAACGCGTAAAACGCGCCTTTCGGCGTCGTGCAGGACATGCCCGGCAGCCGGTTGAGGCCGGCGACCACGACTTTCCGGCGCCGATCGAATTCCGCCACCATCTTCGTCACTTCGTCTTGCGGGCCGGTGAGCGCAGCGAGCCCGGCATATTGGGTCGCGGCATTGACGCAGGAATGCAGATTGACCGCGAGCTTGCGCGCATAGTCGTAAAGCTTGCCCGGCCAGATCGCGTACCCCATGCGCCAGCCGGTCATGGCATAGGTCTTCGACCAGCCATTGAGCACGATCAGACGATCGCGGAT
>JASHSY010000285.1 GCA_030040825.1 Xanthobacteraceae bacterium | reverse complement strand
TCGAGCGTGGCAATCGGAACGCCATAGCCGCGCAGCAGCCGCTTGACGATCGCGTCCTTATCGACCGCGTGGCACATCGCGAGGCGGACATTTTTGTCGTCCATTACGCCGCCGTTGGTGATGAAGATTTGCGCGATGTCGGAGATAGGATGGCAGACGCCCTTCAGGCCGGCCTTGCTCTTGAGCCGGTCGTACTCTTCGTAGGGCACTTCCAAAGTGATATCCGAGGAGCCGCTTTCGATCTCGGCGACGCGGCTGGTGGCGTCCGGGACAAACTTGAAAACAACGGTCTCAAACTGCGGCTTGCCGCCCCAGTATTTCGGATTGGCCTTGAGCCGAAGATAAGCGTTGCCCTCATAGGCGTCGACCATATAGGGACCGGTGCCGATCGGTTTTTTCTCGAAACCATCCGCCCCGACTTTCTCGAAATAGTCCTTGGGCAATACATAGCCGGTGAGAAACGCCATCCATTTGAACAGGACGGGGTCGTATTGCTTGACGTCGGCGCTGATGCGCTTGCCATCGATCTTGAAGTTGCCGATGCCGGCCCAAATGAACGACACCGGATTACCGCCACCCTGCTTGCCCTCACGCTCGATCGACCAAACCACGTCTTCAGGCGTGAACTTGCTGCCGTCATGCCAGACGACGTTTTCGCGCACGTCCATCCAAACCTTGGTCTTGTCGTCGTTCCAGCCCCAGGCCGTAAGCAGCCCCGGCTCGAAGGCAAGATTGGGCTTCTGGCCGACATACTGATCGAAAATCGAGCGGTACATCGCCTGAATGGTCGGATTGACCGAAGACGGTCCGGTGTCGGGATCGAACGACGGCAGCGGTACGTTGTAGGCGATGTTGAGCGTGTTGCCGGCTGCTGCAGTGGCAAAGCGTTGCGGTGCAAGAACTGACGCAAGCAGGCCGCCGGTGGTGACGAGGGCCTGACGACGCGTGACGTTGAACATGTGACACTCCCCCTATGACCGCCGAGGCAGGCGGCAACTCGTGGGCGCGACTCTACGCGAATGCATAGCCGGTCGGCACCGTTGACAGTTACTTTAAGCCTAAAGCAACAGGCGGACAAGCTGACGCATTGGGCTTTTTTCCGCGTTTTAGGCGCCGCTTTGCCAATCCCGAAGCAGTGGCCGCCGCCGGTCCCGACAGCTGCGGCGGTTGCGCGCGCAAGCGCCGGCTGCATGGCGAAGCCGTTGCAAGACAAATAGGAAGGTTTCATATGTATTGTGTATTGCATCAGCGGATACACCAAGGCGGGCGGCGGCGCGGAGGCTTTTATGGCGGAACGATCGTTCGCGCGCGAAGTACAGGACCTTAAGCTCGGCGAGGGTGAAGAATTCCGCGGCGAAGGAATTCTCGCCATCACCAAGGCCTTGCTGCAATCCGGCGTCTCCTATGTCGGTGGGTATCAGGGCGCGCCGATTTCGCACCTGATGGACGTGCTCGCCGACGCCAAAGACGTGCTCGACGAGCTTGGCGTGCATTTTGAAAATTCGGCGTCCGAAGCGGCAGCAGCCGCGACGCTCGCCGCTTCAGTGAATTATCCGATCCGCGGTGCGGTCACGTTCAAGGCGCCGGTTGGCATCAATGTCGCCTCCGACGCGATTGCTAATCTCGCGTCCGGCGGTGTGACCGGTGGCGCACTCATCATCATCGGTGAGGATTACGGCGAAGGCTCCTCAATCATGCAGGAGCGCTCCCATCCCTTCGCCATGAAATCGCAAATCTGGTTGCTCGATCCGCGACCTAATTTGCCGACGATCGTGAAAATGGTCGAGGACGGCTTCGAGCTATCGGAGGTTTCGCATACGCCGGTGATGTTGGAAGTGCGCATCCGCGCCTGTCACGTGCACGGCCGCTTCATGACTAAGGATAACAAGAAGCCCGACTTCACGTTACGCCAGGCGCTGGAAAATCCGCGGCGCGACACCGAGCGGGTGGTACTGCCGCCGGCGTCCTATCTGCACGAGCGGGAAAAGATCGAGCAGCGCTGGCCGGCTGCGGTGAAATTCATCAAGGAACGCAAGCTCAACGAATTCTTCGGACCCGAGACCGCCGATGTCGGCATTGTCGTTCAAGGCGGTATGTACAATTCGGTGATGCGCTCGTTGCAGCAGCTCGGCCTGGCCGATGTCTACGGCGAGACCTCGGTGCCGATCTATTGTCTCAACGTCACCTACCCGCTGATCGACGATGAAGTCGCCGTTTTCGCCGCCAACAAAAAGGCGATCCTCGTGGTCGAGGAAGGTCAGCCGGAATTTATCGAGCAGGCGCTCAATACCATCCTGCGCCGCCGCGATATCCAGACCAAGATTTGCGGCAAGGACGTATTGCCGATGGCGGGCGAATACACCCCGCAGGTCGTCACCAAGGGCATCAAAGGTTTCTTGGAGCTGCACGAAAAAAATCTACTCGGCAATTCGCCGCCGCCGCCGGACGCTTCGGCGGTGCTCGCCGACCCGAAAATCAAGGAGCTGGCCAAAACCGTACCGCCGCGGCCGCCGAGTTTCTGTGTCGGCTGCCCCGAGCGGCCGATCTTTGCCGCGATGAAACTGATCCAACAGGAGCTCGGGCCGCATCAGATCGCCGGCGACATCGGTTGCCATTTGTTCGCGAGCCTGCCGCCCTTCAACATCGGCGCTACCACCATGGGCTACGGCCTGGGGCCGGCGTCGTCCTCAGCCTTTAACGTCAAGGCCGACAAAAAACCGATTTCGGTTATTGGCGATGGCGGCTTTTGGCATAACGGCTTGTCCACCAGCATCGCCAACGCCGTCTACAACAAGCAGAATCAAGTCATCATGGTCGTCGATAATTTCTATTCGGCGGCGACCGGCGGCCAGGACATTCCGTCATCGCGCGCGGTCAATCCGGCGCGCGCCACCAACAACACCATCGTCAAGGCGGTGAAGGGCGTCGGCGCGAGATGGGTACGACACACGGACCGCACTTATGACGTCGGCTGGATGCGTGACACACTGCGCAAAGCGCTGAGGTCGAAGGAGAGCGGCCCGAAAGTGATCGTCGCCTCTTCGGAATGCATGCTGAACAAGCAGCGCCGGGTGAAGCCGCTGTTCCAGAAAGCGGTGCGTGACGGCGAACGTAGAGTGCGCGAGCGCTTTGGCGTGGACGAGGACGTGTGTACGGGCGATCACGCCTGCATCCGGCTTTCCGGCTGCCCCTCGCTCTCGGTCAAGCACACCGATGACCCGCTCAAGGACGATCCGGTGGCGGCGATCGACAACAACTGCGTCGGCTGTGGCAATTGCGGCGAAGTATCGGAAGCCGCGGTGCTTTGCCCGTCGTTCTACCGCGCTGACGTTATTCATAACCCATCCCGGTGGGATCGCTTCCTCTCCGACATACGCCGCTCGGTCATCGACTACCTGCAGCGCCGTCGCGAAGCCGGCCGGGTCGCGTTCGCGGATTGAGGCGCACCCTGCGCTCGCGATGACGATATGAGCTGAGCCGCATGATGAACATCCAGTCCGGCACGCCGAAAGCACCGACGCGGTACACAACCGAACGACCGATTTGCATCGCCGTTATGGCGATGGGCGGTCAAGGCGGCGGCGTGCTGGCCGACTGGATCGTTGAACTTGCCGAATCCGAGGGCTGGCACGCCCAATCCACATCGGTGCCGGGCGTCGCCCAGCGTACCGGCGCCACCATCTATTATGTCGAGATGCTGCCGCCCAAAGGAGGACGCGCGCCGATCTTGTCGTTGATGCCGGCGCAGGGCGAAGTCGACGTAGTACTGGCAGCCGAACTGATGGAGGCCGGACGTTCCATACTGCGCGGCCTGGTCACACCTGACCGCACCACGCTGATCGCCTCGACCCATCGTGTGTATTCGACCGCCGAGAAGGAAAAGCCGGGTGACGCCACCGCCGATCCGGCCGTGGTGATGGATGCGGCCGACATCGCCGCCAAACACACGATCGCTTTCGACATGGAAGCGCTGGCGAACAAGAATAACAGCCATATCTCCGCGTGCCTGTTCGGGACACTCGCCGCATCCGGCACGTTGCCGTTCGAGCGCGAGAGTTTCGAAGCCATTATCAAAGCCGGCGGCAGAGGCATCGAGGCGAGCCTCAAGGCCTTCGGCGCCGCCTACGAGGCGGCAAAACAGCCGCCGGTTCCCGCGGCCGCGCGTCCCGTTCTCAAGCGGCCGGGCAAACACTTCGCTCCCCTTCCCGCTTCGGCCGGGCATCCCGACCTTGACGCATTGCTGGCCCGCATTCGCGAATTTCCGGCGCCGCTGCACGCCATGTTGTTCGCTGGCGCAAAGCGTCTCGTCGATTTCCAGGATCCGGCCTATGCCGGCGAATATCTCGGCCGCGTGGACACACTTCATCGGCTCGATGTCGCTAACGGCGGCGCCGGCAAATCGTTTGCATTCACCGCCGCCGCCGCCAAATACGTCGCCGTGGCGATGGCCTACGACGACGTGATCCGCGTTGCCGACCTCAAGACCCGCAGCAGCCGTTATGACCGCGTGCTGCGCGAGAACAGCGTTGGCGATGGGCAGATCGTCTACACCACCGAATACATGCACCCTCGGCTGGAGGAAGTCGCCGGCACCATGCCGGCGCCGCTCGGCCGATTCCTCGAATTCTTTCCGGCGTTGTTCGGCTTCGCATTCCGCAAGGGACGTCGCGTGCGCTCGGGCACCATCCATTGGTTCCTGATGCTTTACGCGTTGGCGATGCTCAAGCCAATCCGGCGAACGACGCTGCGGCACAAGCGGGAAATGGCGCATCTGGAAAAATGGCTTGCTGTGGCCACCGCCCAGCTGGCGAAAAATTACGATGTTGCGGTCGAAACGATTAACGCCCGCCGGCTGGTCAAGGGTTATTCCGATACGCACGCGCGCGGTGAATCCAAGTTCGACCGCGTGATCGGCGCGGTGCCGGCGCTTGCCGCGCGCGCCGATGGCGCCGACTGGATGCGGCGGCTGCGCGACGCCGCCTTGCTCGACGAAAAAGGCATCGCGCTCGACGGCGCGCTCAAGACTATCGCGACGCTGTAGCGGAAGTGCAGTTGCGTGGCCGCGGGGAACCCTCGGCGCACGTTATTTTCCAAGCGATAAGAGAACGCGTCGGAACACCCCGGTCTTGACTGCCCGGAACATTGCAGGGGGCTGGTTGTTATACGCACCGACTGTGCGGCAATCATTAAGCCGGCACGCGCGTATCTACCGTTTGGAGTTGGTTTTTATCTTCGGCTATTTTAAAAGGCCTGTTTGGAAACGTTGGGCTGGCGGTGTTCCTCATCGCTCCAGCGCAACCTCCGATACGTCTTGCTTGACCGCGGTGCGTCAACGTTGCTTTGGCCATCCTTACCAAGGTACTTATGCCGAAAGTGAAAAGACACACGACCGCGGAAATTGCAGCCAAGCGTGAGCAAGCCGACAGACTTCTCGCAGCAGGGCACACACAAGCTCAAGTTGCGGACACGTTAAAAATCAGCGTGATGACGCTGCATCGGTGGCGCAAAACGGGACCTCTCGCCTTCCGCATCGGCCAAGATATGCCGGTTGTTCCGGCTTATCCTGAATTACTGCCGCGTCCGCGGAAGGCGTCGGGCCGCATGCTGATTTCGGA
Organism: Xanthobacteraceae bacterium; assembly: GCA_030040825.1. Lineage (GTDB taxonomy): Bacteria > Pseudomonadota > Alphaproteobacteria > Rhizobiales > Xanthobacteraceae > BOG-931. Next base: position 3,475 of record JASHSY010000285.1, on the reverse strand, counting down.
GCTAGAGACCGAAAATGCGTATTTGCGGAAGCTTGTGATCGACCTGCTGCTGGAGAAAATTCGACAACTGAGCCATCGGCAATCAGGCGAATTGGACGACGGCGGACCCTCGCGGCGGCGCGACCGAAGAAAAAAGGGCGCAGCGATCAGCCGGAAATCGCGCTCTCTCCAGCAATTCGTTTGAACTCTTGACGGCCAGCGCGGCTCGACCCGTGCGGAAAGCGATTGCAGGAGGAAATGCCGCGAAAGGCCACTGCCACGGTTACTTAAGCCTTCGATTTTTCCAGCTCCTCCACGACGCACACCGCGCCAGCTACATGGCCACCGGCATACCGGACCGGCGCCGCCGCAATACGAGTGGCGACGTGCCGGCCGTCATCGGTGGTATAGATAAAATCGATACCCGGAACTACCGTTTCGCCGCGCAAAGCTCGCGCATTCGGCCAGCGAGACGGATCGAGGAGGCGACCCTCCTTATCGAAGCCCTGCCATCGATGGACTATCTTCGGGTCGCGCGAGGGAATCATCTCAGGTGCATATCGCCGCATCAGCACGTTGGCGAGGATCCAAATCCCTGTGTGGTCCGTTAGACCAAATCCAAAAGGCATTTGATCGAGGATCAGGGCGAGCCGTGCTTCGCTCTCGCTTCGATTAGTGCCCGCGCGTTCTCCGCCGAACAGTTCGGCAGCCTGGCTGGCAACCATGTCCAAGAGCTGCTCCAAACCTCCACTCGGGTCGCTGTTTGCTAAGGTGGCCAATCTGGCCTCTTCCTCAGCAAGCAAATCGCTAATGGCCCGCCGCTTTGCGTCGTCACGCTCGCTAGCCAGTTTCCGTCGGTAATGCTCAATATTGAGCTGCGCGATGAGAACGCGTCGATCCATTCGTAGTCACTCTCCACTTGCAACGGCAGGTTTTGTAATTTCTAAAATTAAATGCAGCTTTCTCTTCTCTGCGAAAAAAAAGGAAGCGTTCAGTATCGTCTTCCGGCGGGATCGCCTTACCGACGAGCCGATACGCGTTCCCCCGAGGCGATCGAACGTTCGTTGCGATACAGCAAATCTACGCCGAGACGACCCCATATGGGATTGGAATTTGTCGATATCCCTGGCACGATTTGCCGCGTGTGTAGTGTTGCAGCTGCCCACTGCACCCGGCGATGAGCGCACAGAAGCGATTCCGGTCATTCCAGGCGCCACTTCGAGCGGACCGTTTCTGACGGTGAGTCATCGGGTCGCGCCGGAAAAGGATTTGCTGATAGCGTCAAGGCGACGAAACGTACCCATGGGCACCGGATCGCCATGAGCGTCCAGAACGATTGCGCTTTTGCACCCAGATGCTTCGGTGGTCCGACCGGTGGCGTTATCGAAACGCGCAACGACGCATTCTTGATTGCCTATTTGACGAGCGATTATTCCAGTATTGTCGTCATTTCCGGAAAGTCCCTTAGCCGGAGGGCTGAAGGGAAGTTTCGACATCACCAAATGCGCCGTCAAGAAACCGGCAACGATAAGCGCGAAGGTGCATAATGAAGCCACCAGCCCGAAAGACGAGTTTCGTCTACGCTTCTGAGCGATCTTCTTCATGACTAGCCGCGCTTTTTGATCGGATCAAACGGAATAAACTCCACACCGACCGAAGTGGGCGAGCGCCAGGCCACTGAACACTGCCGGCGCAAACGCCCGTCATGGGAGAGGACCAGCGCAAAGAAATCCGGGAGCTGGATACCTTTAGGGAGTTCCAGACGAGCGCCGCCGGCTGATACGTCAGTCATCGTGCAACTAATGAATCCCGAGTGACCTTCAACAGCTATGCGCATTCGCGTACAAACGGCGCGCCTCTTTTGCCGCCGTTGGTTGGATCGCGATACAGGTTTATCGCGAGGTTGGCTCATGACTGAACGACAGGTACGAACCGGAAGCCGGCGCAGCGGGGGCGGCCAGCGGCTTCAATCCATTGGGAACGGCGTCCTGCGAGGCACTCCGCCGCACCTGCCAAAAACGCAGAACCCTTCCGGCACCCGCTTGGGACAAACTGAAATAATCCGCGCGCGCTGCGTCCAGTGCCTGATCGGATAGCGGTCGCGCGATGAAGCGATTGCTCAGAATGGCGCGAACCGTCGACCATTCCAATCCAGCCACCTTGCACGGAATGAGCCAACCTTCGCGGCGATCGCTCTGCAGGAGAACCTCCACCAACGTCATCGGCGCTCCGCACATCAGCGACAGTGCCGCCAATAGGTCGGCGTAGTGGTCGGTTCTCGCCAGTTCCAAAATGGCCGCCTCGTTGAGCTTGCCGGTGCTTTTCAATGCGGTAGCCCTGGCGTGCGCAACCGCGTAATCACGTTGCTTTCGCAGACCGGCTTCATGTTGCGTATCTTCACAAATGTCAGTCAGCACGTGCTGAATCCGATCTCGGCTTTCGGGATCGGCGAGAGCCTGCAGCCGCGACCGAACCACCTCGGTAGCGCGCAGCAACAGTTGCCGAAAGATCGCCAAGGGAAGATCCAGCCGCAGCCCAACACTCTCGGCCAAACGCTCATCTCTCTCCGCATGTCTTGCGAGCGTCACAAAGCCGTTCTCTGAGAAGTTGGCGCCGGCGTTTTCGGCGAGTGTGTGAAATACATCGCGGTCGCCGCGCCTTAACAACACGTCGGTGACCTGCGGCCCAACTGCCGAGCGCGCAGCGATGGCCACCAAATGTCCCTGATTTTTGGTGTTGGCAATGTCGATCAGATCGTCGTCGGTAAGCCGTGACGATTGTCGCAAGACCGGAGCGGCAATCGCAACGTCGTCGTCGCGCGCGAGCCGTCTTATGACTTCGACTGGCGCGTTATTCACAGGCGCAAGCCGTTGGCTGAGCTCGGCCAGAGCTTTGCCCTGAATTCGCCTGATCAGGTGGCCCAGAACGTCGTCGAAAACCTCAATCTGCTGATCGTTGAAGCGGTCGGCATCGGCCACGAAAAGATCGGTGATGCGACGCAAGGTTTCTACGCGCTTGTCCTTTGAACCGCTTTGGATTGCCACTTCCAGTTCGGCAATCAGAGAGGGGGTCTGTCCCATGGCGTCACAGTAGACAGCATGCGGAGCTCGCGCCCGGGGCCGCTTCCAAGATGTTCCAAACCATGATTGTTATATTAACGTTATATATAACACATGAATTTAGTGTTAAGAGTTACGATTGGATGATCGCAGGCGGGCAGCCGAAAGTCTGCACGACGCCGCTTTGCTCGACGAAATAGGCATCGCGCTCGACGGCGCGCCGAAGACGACCGCGACGCTGTAGCCGCCATCAAGTCGGCGCCGGCAGTTTATCTGTTGTTGCGGCGTTAGAATCTTATGTTGAGCCGGGCGACGGTTTTGAAATCGTACACCGGATATTGATTGATCATCGGCACGCTGAGCTCCAGTGATAGCGTGGTGTCCTTCATCATGGTTCGCCCGAACATGAAATCGAACGGCAGAAACAGCCGCCCGGT
>JASHSY010000284.1 GCA_030040825.1 Xanthobacteraceae bacterium | reverse complement strand
CAGCCGGACGCGTCCTTGGGTTGGTTCGGTGATGCGACTCAGAACCTTGAGCAAAGTACTCTTACCGGCCCCGTTGCGACCGATAATGCCGAGAACTTCGCCACGCGCGACCTCGAAACTTATATCCTTGAGTGCCCAAAATTCCTCAACCTCATCGCCTTGCACAACCTGACTTCCACGAACGAAATCTCCTGCTTTGCGCAGGAAGTTGTGAACTTCGCGACCCAGAACATCGCGCAGAGCGGTGTATTTGTATCTTCCGCCCGCGGCAAATCGATGCCCAATCAGATAGCGTTTTGATAGGCTTTCAACGGAGATCGCTATATCGGACATGTCCGCAATTCACGCTCAAATCAGATCTGCAAAGCTCTTTTCTGTCTTTCGGAAATGGCGCACTCCGAACCACAGAAAAAAAGCGATGACGCCCAGGCTGATCAAAAGAGTTGGTAGATACAATCCGCTTTGGCCGTGAAGCAGGCACCACCGGAATCCGTCGATCACTCCGACCATCGGATTTAGAGAGTATAGCAGGCGCCATTGGTTGGGTATCACGCTCGAACTAAACCCAACTGGAGATACATAAAGGCCAAACTGAACGATAAACGGAATGACGTAGCGAAAATCCCGATATTTGACGTTGAGGGAAGTAATCCACAGCGCTGGACCGACGCTGGCGAGAAAAGTCATCAGCACAAAAATCGGCAGTAGCACGATGCGCCAATCGGGGACATATCGATACCAGGCCATCATCAACAACAGCAGTCCGAAGCTGATTAGAAAATCGACGAACGCGACGACGATCGTGGCTATGGGTACAATCAGCCGTGGAAAATAGACTTTGCTGATCAGCTTCTCATTGTTGATCAAGCTGGTTGATGCTTCGCTCAGGCCGCTGGCAAAAAAGGTCCACGGCAGAATGCCGGCAAAAACCATTAGGGCATAGGGTGCGTCTCCAACCGTCGGTAGCTTGGCGATGCGGCTGAAGATGATGGTAAACACCAGCATGGTGAGGAGCGGCCGGATTAAAGCCCACAGCACGCCGATGACCGTCTGCTTGTAACGGACGGACAGGTCGCGCCATGCCAGGACCTGGAACAATTCCCGATAGCGCCAAAGGTCGAGCCAGTAGTGGCGCTCTGTGCGCCCCGCTTCGATAATAACCATGTGCTGCATGTAATTGATTATATCGTAGGTCGCCGCACTGCGCTATCGTCGAAGACCGCCTTGGGCTGAGAAAGCTGAGTTAACCTTCAGGCGGGAAATTCTGCTCCAGCAGACAAAGTTAAAGGGTGCGGCAGCTCAAATTACAGCGGCGATCGCGCTTCGCTTACAGGAGCGAACACCCCGACGACCACACCTGAAAATCAATGCCGTGAGGCGCGCAGGGCGTGATCGCAGGCCCTCGCGGTAAGCGCGAGGATCGTCAAAACCGGGTTTTGGGTTCCTTGCGACGGGAAGCAGGCGCCGTCGGTCACGTAAAGCCCAGGCGCGTCCCAGCACTGGTTATTCGGATCCAGGACCGATTTCGTGGGATCGGTGCCCATGCGCGCCGTACCGCCCTCGTGATTGGCGCTGCCGGGCGGGGCCGGTTCGGCGTCAATGTGCGTCAGAGTTACCCCCAGCGCCTCCGCAAGTTGCCTCAGCGCGGCAGCCTGCTGGCGCGCTTGGGCCAATTCGGCGGGCCCGTGAGCGCAATCAATGTAGAGCACCGGGATGCCCCAGGCGTCCCGCCGCGCGGGATCGAGTGTCACTCTATTTTCGGCTCTTGGAACCATCTCCGCGAAGGAAGCCATGCTGACCAAAGCTCCGCCACGCCTCGGGCTTTGCGCGATCTGAACGCCAAAGCCACGTCCCGGCTTTGGCGACGGTAACGTCCGGGCATCGAAGCGCGGCAGGTAGAGGGATCCGCCGTGGTCTTGGCGTGCTCCGTCGGACGGCGGCTGCGTTCCCTCGGCGCGCACCCGCACGTGGTCCATGACATAGCACCCAAGTGCACCCGACGCGGTGCCAAAGCTCTCCGCGTTTTTACCCGGTCTGGAAAGTAGGAGAAGGCGCGTCGATTCGAGCGCCGAAGCGCAAAGAAAAACCAAGGGCGCATAGGACGTTTCTTCCCGGCGGCTGTCGTGATCGATCCAGGCGACGCCACGAACGTTTCCTGACCCGGCCGTCTCAATTTTATGCGCGATGGCACCCGTGCGAATACTTAATCGTCCTGTCCGTGCCGCAAATTCCAGAGAATTGAAAGGAGGCGCGGTGCGGGCGAGCACCGGACGCGCGTTGTGCCAACGTTCAGAAATTGCGGCACGGGAAATCGCCTCAAAAGGCGTCGGTTCGCGAGCCACGATCTCACTATCGGGTAGCCAACCAAGGTGGTCTCGGCTGCCGCTGGGCGCCAATCTCCGTTCCACCTCGCCGTACCAGGGATCCAGTTCGCCTGCCTGCAGTGGCCATGGGGGGCTCAATCCATCGGAGGGTGCGAAGTCCATCGGGCCGAGGCGATAATATTGCCGACCGTGCGAAGGGACCGCCCACCGGCCCCCGAGCTGGCGGGCTCTCAACCAGACGAACGGCTTATCCGGCGGGGTGACGTAGGGACAGTCCAGATCGTCGACGAATGCAGCTGGTGCAGATGTCCAAGCATAGCATTGCGTCTGGATCGGGTGTCGCCGCCGATCAATGGCCGCGAGTGTACCTTCGCCCAAGAGGCGGCGGGAAACGCCACGGGCCAGGCGACGCGAAAGCATATGGATCGGCGAGCGGGCAATACCGGCGTCAAGGACTAGAACGCGCAGACCCGCTTCTGCCAGCAACCATGCTGCAAATCCGCCGGCGGCGCCGGCGCCAACGATTATTGCGTCATGCTTATTGGTTCGCGCCACATCGAGAGTGGTAGAACGTAAAGCCTTGGAAAGCGCCGGAACCATAATGCGACAAAAAAGCCCCTGTAAAACGATCGCGGAAGGAAAACGACCGAACGCGCGCCTTCTTACAAACGGCGCTCGACATGTTGACGAAGGTCTCGCGTCTTTTGTGCGTTATTTTTGAACCATTGTTCGACTTTGTTAATACCAGCGACAATCTCTTCCATATCTTCTTTGGTCCCAAGAAAGACGTTCTGCGGAATAAAGACCGTGTCGCACGCAGCTTGATCCGAAACCGGTGTCGGCAACCGGCGAAAATAATCTGGGCGCTTTTTTATGAGCTCGCGCATTGCAGGTTGGTCAGAAATAGTAAACGAAAAAGCGCGGTAGATAGGTATGCCCTCGGCCTGAATGAGATCAAGAAAAGTCTCTACGGAGCTGGCTCCCAAGCGATCGCTCTTGAACCGCATCGCAAACATGTACATGCCGTGTGCGCGCACGCCCGGGTGGTTAGCAAGAGGCTCTAGACAAGACACATTGCTCATTAGTTCCCGCAGGTACTGAAAGTTTTTTCGCCGGGTAGACTGCCGACGCTCGAATAATTTGAAGCGATGAATGAGTAACGCCGCTTGGTATTCTGTCGCCCTACAATTCCAACCTAGAGACAGGTGTTCCCACCGCGCCGCCTCAACCCGCGATCGTCCAACGTTCTGCATCGAATATGCGCGTTCGAATACGTGTTCATCATTAGTTGTCAATGCGCCGCCTTCGCCACATGCCAAATTCTTCGAAGACTGGAAACTAAACCCCGCGGCATTGCCGAGGGAGCCAACCGGACTGCTTTGCCAGATTGCTCCGTGGGCTTGCGCCGCATCCTCGATTATTTTCAATTCGTGCTTTTCTGCAATGCGCCTTAAGGCCGTCATATCTGCAGGTTGACCGAACAAATGAACGGGCAGAATGGCGCGGGTCTTGCCAGGAATAACCGCCTGTTCCACTGTCGAGGGGTCCAACAAAAGCGTGCCGGGATCAACATCGACCAACACAACGCCAAAACGGCGATCCAGTGGAGCTGTGGCACTGGCGATAAATGAAAAGTTCGGCACAATGACCTCGCCGCCATAATCGAGGCCATCGTGATCTAAGACTGCCGCAAGTGCGAAACGTAGCGCATCGGTGCCATGTCCTAGGAGTAATCCATATTTACAGCCGCAATAAGTCGCCCACTGTTGCCCGAACCGCTCGGCCAAAGGCTGGGGTAGACCCTCGATGCCTTGAACGTAAATCCGATGAAAAATCTGCCGTATTTCAGGCCAGCGTTCATCATTGTCATCGTCCACCGACGCCCAGGGCCGCAGCCGAATGTTGCGAACGGGGGTTCCGCCACACTTGGCGAGTTCGCCGGTCAGCCGCGACGAAGGTGGAGGCAACCGGCCGATTGTGCCTCGTGCGATCTTCTTTAAAGTCGTCTTTATACCATTGGGCGTCCGGGCGAACATTCCCTTCATTGCTCAGTCTCGCTCGTTCGCCATGCGGTAAAGCTTTCGCGCAATACGGTACCCGAGGCCGACACGACGGTACTTAATTGTATAGGTCGGCAAAAGCGTTCCACCGAACTTTCGAAAAAACCGTTCGACAGCAGGAATCATTGATCCCTCAAAATCAAATTCCGGCAAGTGTAGGTCGTTTGCTGTGAACTGGATTGCGCGCCACATGGCGAGAGAAACGGCCTTGTTCGATTTTTCTGAATGCTCATAGCCACCGATGAGGTAGTATGCGCGCTTCTCGTCCCATACGATCCAAACTGCGCCGAGTGGCTCGTCGTCACGATCGCAAGCCAAAAATCCCATACATTGATTCACCGGTCGTAACCTCGCCTCAACCCTTTGCGCGACTGGCCGAATGGTCGCAGCTAGTCCTTGGCGCTCGAACGATCTTTCGCTTAGTCGCATGACCTCGCTGAAATCCACACCAACCTTCACAATCAGACCTTGTTTCTCTGCGCTACCGAGCCTGTTTCGCCGTGTGGCGTCCATGTTGCCCCAAACAGCCGCAAGGTCTTGGAGCGAGACGCGGTAAGTATAGCGCAATCCCACCTGAAACTCTTCCCAGATGAACGGCTGAACGTCTACAATCTCCGGCGGAAATCGAAAACTGATCCGATCAAATTCCCTCTTCAAACAAGCAGCGACCGTGCCGGCGACTTCTTTTTCATGGGAAATTCGAGTTACGTATTTTCCGTCGGAAGGTGCATATAGGATGCCGAGATAAGGTGTGATGCTCGGATACGGTGCTCCAGCACCGCGCCGGCCAAGGAGACCCGCTGCAAAACCACCACATAGGACCTTGCCACGGAAGACTCCAAACAGGCGAAAAGGCGCTTCCAACGCGTTCAACCACAGGGTCGTATGGAAAAGTGTCCCCTGGGGAGACAGCCGTACAAATTCATCCCACTGCGCGAACTGGTTACTTTCCAGCACACGAATTTCAAATTTAGACGAACCGTCGTTGCTACTCATTCGCTTGTGCGCTTAGCAAAACGCGATCAGCTTCTGAAAACGATGAGGCTTTCCGGAGTAGGCGCAAGCGGACGGGCCGCGGCACCTTCGAAGCCGGCATTGCGCGCCATCCTGTCCAATTCACTTATGGTGTAAGCATCTCCGCTCGGCGTCGTAGCCAGCATCCAGAAGGCAAACATCGCCGGTGTCGGCGGAGACACTCGGTCCTCGTTGGGCACCAAGTCGATGCCCCAGGCCTGTCCGCCGACTGACAGGCTGGCCTTAACTTTGCGCAGGACCGACGTACACGTATCGACGTCAAAATGGTGAAGAAAGTTCGGCAGAAGGATTAGATCGAAGTCATTTCCCCAATCCATCTCCAGCGCGTTTCCGGCGAGTATTCGAAATCGGTCGGCCACGCCGGCAACCTCAGCGTTACCACGCGCGACTCTTAACACCTCGGCCCAATCGACCGCAGTAACGAGTGCCTCCGGCAGAGCTTTCGCTAGCTCAATTCCGAATAAACCGTGGCCAGCAGCGATATCGAGGATTGTATATGGCGGGTCAGGAAGACTCGCGACGTGTGTGGCGACACGTTTAGCTGTCGCGGATGCAAACGGTACGGCAGCCTGTGCAAAGCGTACCCAAATTGGATGGTCCGGCGAAATATTGCCTAATCCGATTGAGCCGCCGCGCCTAACGAAGGAAACAGGATCGCCGAGGAAAAGATCGATAATCTCGGGTGCGGCAATAAAATCGATAACCTTGCCTACGGCGAGAGGAGATAATTCATCCAGAAAGGTGTGCGAAACTTGCGTCAAACTATAGCGGGACTGCTGCTTTTTCAGCAGGCCGATCACCGTGAGATAATCACATAGAATTCGTAATCCTCGTTCCGAAGCGTCGATTTGCGATGCCAGCTCAGCCAGTGAAACGCTCTCTTTGCCAATTATCGTAAATATATTCAATTTTACTGCCGCGATTAGCGCAGCAGTTTTCTGATACGCCGAAGCCAAATCGAAAATGGGATTTTCAGAAGAAACACTCATTGTCCCCGGCGACTCGACTCGCGAGAAGCGACTAATGTCCAATTGGCTGCAACCGCATGCTCAAATGCCGCGCAACGTCGGCATAATCCGGAACCTCGTGCGTCCCTAGAGAATTTGCGATGTCCAGGTCCACGCTTATTCGCTTCCAGGCTCCAGGATCAAACTCCACCTTGACGTATACAACTCGAACGGCGAGTGGTTCCGGACGATAATGTGACATTGCAACCGCATATCGGAAGGTTCGCGGATCCGTAAATTTCCACTCGTCCAGGGCAGGTTCGCCAGTCCGCTCTCCGCTGGTCGTTGCAACATGCAGCGAGTTACCGTCAACGGCGCCGGCACTGGCTTGCACTGCCGGCAATCGCCGTCTTATCGCGGCAGCGCGCTTGCTCCACGGATAGTGCCAAAACCTTTGTAGTTGCACACACCTGAACCAAGTCCACCCCATGGCACTTTCAAAGACCGAACCGAACAACGACTCCGCACGCGCAATCGCAGTGAAAAGCAGTCGAACGGATTTGCGGGCGTTGATCGTCGGAGTATCGATCATAATGACCATCTCGACCTCCTTACCGGCGGCGACGAGCATCCGGGCAACCTCAAAAGCTACAATTCCGCCAAGACACTTACCGCCTAGCCTATACGGTCCATCTGGCTGGGCATTCAGGATTAAGGGTAGTCGGTCCGCAGCCATGGCTTCGATCGAGTTCGGAATCGGCTCATCACCGGCGCCATGCGGAGCGACCACCAAAAGGGGTTGAGCGGGTCCCAAAAGCTTCGAGAGCTTAATAGCGGAGGTCCCAAACCTGTAAAAATTACCATGAAAATAGATCAGTGGCGGGCATGCGCCACCGGTATTCATTTTAATCAGATGCTTGGGCGCGAGGCTTGTTCCATCAGAAAGCCTTCGAGCTAATTGTCGGATGGTCGTAGCTTCAAAAAGGACCGTGTCCGGTATTGAAAATCCTGTTTGCGCCTCCAATTCGGCAAGCATCTCCACGGCGAGCAGCGAGTCTCCTCCTTTCTCAAAAAAATCATCGTCGATAGAGATTTCGTCTACCTTCAAAAGACGTCGCCACAGATCGATCAGCTTTTCGACTATCTCTTTATTAGTAGAATCTTTTGTGGCTGCGGGTACCGATGGCGTCGGGACTTGCGCGCGCGCTTTCTCTTGCCAGTCAGCAGTCAAGTGCCGCCGCAAGACTTTTCCAGTTGATCCTTTGGGAAGTTGATCTCGGAAGATGATGCGCCGCGGTATTTTAAACGCTGCGACTTGTTCCTGCAGATATTTTCTTATTTCGATCGACGTACATGCCATGCCTGGCCGCAAAACTACGGCCGCGGCAACGTCCTCTCCGAGGCGCGTATGAGGAATGGGGAAAGCCGCCGCCTCCAATACCGCCGGATGGCGCATGAGTGCCTCGTCGACCTCAACCGGCGAGATTTTCTCGCCGCCCCGATTTATGAGGTCACTTTTGCGACCGTGAAGTGTAAGAAAGCCCTCCTGGTCTACGCTGCCAATGTCGCCTGTACGAAACCACCCATCGACGAAGCACGCGCGGTTCAATTCAGAGTCATTTAGGTAACCTGAGGTTACCGTCGGGCCCCCGACGAGAACCTCGCCACGTTCCCCGATTGGAAGTTGTCTGCCGTCGTCGCCGACAATCTTGATTATATTGGGCGCCGGAACGCCGCAGGTTCCGATTTTGGAGGGACCGGGCGGCGGCAAATTGGCCGATATTTGCGCGGCTTCGCTTGAGCCGTAATGTTCAATCACAGGAATACCAAGCGTCTGCTGCAGCCTCTCGAGAACATTTCTTGGCAGGGGCGCTCCGCCCGACATCACGAAGCGCAGCGAATGTATTGTTGTTGCATCGGGCTTCAGCAGCGCCTGATCGAGGACCAATTGATGCAACGTTGGTCCAGCAGAATACCAAGTGGGCTTGAGGACACCGAACCATTCAGTGAAATCGACCTTGGCCGCGTCGGCCGGAAACGCAATACTCCCACCGGTGAGAAGGGAGGTAAATACTGTGACCTTTAAGCCGTGGGAATAGAAGAGCGGACTGGCGCTCAGGCAGCGATCTTGTGAGGACAGATTGAACCAACCCTGAACCCTCGCCGCGGCAGCCAGCATATTGCGATGACTGAAGGGAATGATCTTCGGCTCAGAAGCGGTCCCCGATGTCTGCAGGATAAAGGCGGGCGCCTCGGGATCCGGGTCATCCGAAGAATCATCGGATTTTGGCACCAAATCGATCTGCGGCTGAACGCTCGTTAAGCCGAGTTTCTTATCTCCGGCCGGCGTGAACTCGATGATCTTTATTTGCTTGGCCGCGGCCGCTTGGCGAACGACCGATTCTGCTCCTTTGAGCAAGACAATCGCGTCGGGCTGCAAAGAAACCAACGATATCTCGACCTCACGGAGGGTCTGTTTTGGACTTAGCGGGACGCAAACGGCGGAGCAGGAAACCGCAACGATAGCTAACGCTGCATGCGGGGCCTGCGAAATGGCCACCCCTACGCGTGCATCACGGTCAAGCCCGGCACGGCGCAACGTAGATCGAATTTCGGCGATTAAGGATTGAAGTTCTGAATATGAAACAGGCTCGAATTCAGTGGCAACGATGGCGATACGATCGCCCTGCAGTTCGGCCCGGCGTCTGATCTCCGACGCCACTGAGCGTTGGCCAGCGTCGCTCGACCGGCCGGACGGCACCGGCGCCTTATGA
>JASHSY010000283.1 GCA_030040825.1 Xanthobacteraceae bacterium | reverse complement strand
CGAGCACGGACGCGATAACCGCGAGCAACTGATCTAGAGAGTAGGGCTTCGTAACGCTAGCTTCAACGAATTCGCTGTTTCGATGAGCAGATGCAGCTATCAGCTTAATGCCCGGATATGTTTTGCGCACTTCGCGAATTAGATCGACGCCTTCCATAGCACCGCCCATGTGCAAATCCGTTAGCACGAGCGCCACGTCGGGTCGTATTTTCAAGACGGCGAGGGCATCGCGGGCGTTGCCGGCCTCAATTACGGTGTAGCCGGCATTTCGCAAAAAATCGCTAACGGAAAGGCGAATCAGAATTTCGTCCTCGACGAGGAGAATGACAGGATCGCGAAAAGCGTCGACCTCGGCTGGAACCATTCTGCCCCCCTGGTGATGAAACGAGAATAAGCTTGATTCGTTCCCCACACCAAGAAGCGCGGCGGCGACATTTTTGTCGCCGTTGGCAGACTACAGCGCCGCTGCCGCCTCCTTGAGGCGCTTGTTCATCTCGGCACGCCCGGTGAAGGTCGTTGTCCAACCGCGCGTCACGCTTCCCATACCTCCGTCCACGACAATCTCCTGACCGTTGACGAAGCTCGATGCGTCGCTTGCCAGAAACAGTGCAGCGCGCGCCAAATCTTCCGGCAAGCCGGCGCGCGGAATCGGTTGCAGACCAGCAAAACCGACTTTGAGCATGCCGGTTAGCTTGTCGGCCTTGGAACCCTCCACTCCCGCATTCTTGGCAAAGATGCCGGTAACAATCGCACCCGGTATAAGCGCATTGACGCGGATACCCTTTTCCCCAAGTTCGGCGGCAGCGGAACGCGAGAGCGCGTGCACCGCGCCCTTGGTCGCGCTGTAGATATGGCCGGACACACCACCGCGCAGTCCGGCGACGCTGCCGACATTGATGATGCTGCCGGATTTCTGTGCCATCATCACCGGTGCTGCGTGCTTGATGCCCAGAAGCACACCGCGCACGTTGACCGCCAAAAGCTGGTCGATCGTCGGTACGTCGATGTCCGTGATACTCACCATTGGCGAAGGAACCGCGGCGTTATTGACCAGGCAATCAAGACGGCCGAACGATGCAACGGTCTGATCAATCATCGCCTTGACGTCGGCTTCATGTGATATGTCCGTGCGTATGAAGCGAACGCCGAGGCGCTTCACGAGCGCTTGGCCCTCCTCCCGCCGACGCGCGGCGACAACGACCTCGGCGCCTTCATCGACAAAAACTTCGACGATCCGTTCGCCAATGCCGCTCGTGCCGCCGGTCACGATCGCCACCTTGCCGTCTAGCGTGCCCATTTGAACCTCCCAACTTTACGGTTTTCAACGACCCGTTTTGATCCGTGTCCACAGTCGGTTGATCAGCCGCTGCGTCTTTTGGTCGTGGGCGGTGATGACGTAAAGTTTAGCGAGCGTTGCGGCATCGGGATAGATGGTGCGGTCGTTGAGGATCGACTTGTCGATGAATTTCTGGCTCGCCAGGTTGCCGTTGGCGTAGGAAATAAAATTTGTATTCTTGGCGGCGACTTCGGGATCGAGCAGATAGTTGATGAGGGCGTGCGCCTCGGCCACGTCAGGCGCATCCTTCGGGATCGCAAGATCGTCGAACCATAACTGCGCGCCTTCCTTGGGAATGGTGTAGCCGATCGCGACGCCATCCTTGCCTTCGGCGGCGCGTTTTTGCGCCTGCTTGATGTCGCCGGAAAAACCGACCACGAGGCAGATTTCGCCATTCGCCAAGGCGTTGAGATATTCCGACGAGTGGAATTTACGCACATACGGCCTAATCTCGCCGAGCAAATCCGCAGCTTTTTGTAAATCGGACGGATCGCTCGAATTCGGATCGAGATGCAAATAGTGCAGAGCCGCCGGCATGATGTCGTCGGAAGAATCGAGCAAATGGATGCCGCAATCTTTGAAGCGCGCGATCCGCTCCGGCACGAATATGTCAGCCCATGAATCGATAACTGCGCTGGGGCCGAGGATATCGTGTACCGCCTTGACGTTATAACCGATCCCGGTCGTGCCCCACATGTAATTGACATTGTATAGATTGCCGGGATCATAAACCGACAGCCGCTCGGCGATTTCCGGCCAGACATTCACCAAGTTCGGCAGCTGCGACTTGTCGAGCTTCTGAAAAATCCCAGCAGCTATTTGGCGCGCGAGAAAGAACCCGCTCGGGACCACTACGTCATATCCGGATTTTCCGGCCAGCAGCTTGGCTTCAAGTGTGTCGTTGGAATCGAAGGTATCGTAACGGACCTTGATGCCGGTCGATTTTGTGAAAACATCCAGCACGGTAGGATCGATATAATCCGACCAATTGTAGAAGTTGACGACTCGCTCGTGCGCTGCCCCAGCCGGCACGACAGCCGCAGTGATCGCGAGCGCAATTGCAATTGCCGCCGCCTGCGCAGACGCTGACGCCCAGCGCCGAATCTCCGCCGGCGACGCAACAGCGCCTCGTCTGCTGGCGGCTTTAACGCGCAATCGCGTCAGGTCTCCGTCGGCAGCCCAGCGGCTTTCCACGCCAGAATTCCGCCGGCGAGATGAGCATTGTAGTCGAAACCCTGCTCTTGTGCCGCGAGCGAAGCGGTCACCGAGCGGCGGCCGGAGCGACAGGCAAATACGACTTCGCTCCCAGGCGGTGCCGGAATGGTCGCCGGATCGAAAGCTGAAAGCGGCACCAGTACTGCGCTCGGAAAGCGTTCGACCGCCGTTTCATTCGGCTCGCGCACATCGACCAGTACAATGCGTCCGTCCCTAATACCGTCGGCCACTTCCTGCGGCGTCAGATCGCGTACACCGGATCCGCTTCCGGGTTGATCGGCCATCGTACCCTCCTCAATTTCTCGTAACGCACCGCGCGCTTGAGGCGGTCTCCCGCCGAGCGCACGTATTGACCGGAAAGTGAAGCAGACGCCGTGCATCGTCAAGCAACGACGCGTTTCGCAATTGGCTTACGGTCAGATGTTGACTTGCGTACCCACCTCGACAACCCGATCGGTTGGAATTTGGAAATAGTCCGTTGCGTCATTGGCGGAGCGGGCAAGCGAGATGAACAGCTTGTCTTGCCAGCGTGGCATGCCCGAGCGCAGAGCACGCCGTAGGGTGCGACGCGAGAGGAAAAATGACGTCGACATAATGTCGAATTGCAATCCGAGCTTGCGCGCTAAGCCGAGCGCCTTGGGTATGTTCGGCGTCTCCATATACCCGAAGCGCAACGCCACCCGCTGGAACGTTGCGCCGACCGGCTCGATACGGATGCGCTTGTCGAGGTCGGCACGAGGCGTATGCGTGGTTTCGACTGAAACGATGATGTTTTTCTCGTGCAGCACCTTGTAGTGCTTGAGGCTATGCATAAGCGCCGTCGGTGCGCTTTTTGGATCGCTGGTGAGAAATACCGCGGTGCCCG
This sequence comes from Xanthobacteraceae bacterium, assembly GCA_030040825.1. Taxonomy (GTDB): domain Bacteria; phylum Pseudomonadota; class Alphaproteobacteria; order Rhizobiales; family Xanthobacteraceae; genus BOG-931. The sequence continues at coordinate 2,875 of JASHSY010000283.1, read as the reverse complement.
GTACGCGCTGAGGCGGTTTCCTCTCTAGCATGCTGACCAAATCATCTAGCGGCGTCTCCAAGCGGCGCGTTTTCTCGAACAGAAGGCGCGAGCCGCGCCGCCATGTATACATAACCAGCATGACTATTCCGCCGAGCGCCAGCGGCACCCAGCCGCCCTCGATGACCTTGAGCATGTTGGCCGACAGAAAAGTCGTGTCGATGAAAATAAACGGCAACATCAGCGCCGCCGCAGCGAACGGCGACCAGCGCCACATTCGCCAAATCACGATAAACGCCATCATACCGGTGACCACCATGGTACCGGAAACAGCAATGCCATAGGCGGAAGCAAGCGCGCTCGACGAGCGGAACAATCCGACCAGCAAAAGCACCCCGAAGAGAAGAAGTGCGTTGACTCGCGGCATATAGATCTGGCCGGCCTGCTCAGCCGAAGTATGTTTGATCTCAAAACGAGGCAACAGGCCAAGCTGGATCGCCTGGCTGGTGAGCGAATAGGCACCGGTGATCACCGCTTGACTGGCGATAACGGTCGCCGCCGTGGCCAGGAAGACCATCGGAACGCGCGTCCATTGCGGATACAGCAGAAAGAAGGGATTGGCGACCGTCTCGGGGTGCGCATAGACCAGCGCGCCCTGCCCGAGGTAATTGAGCGCCAACGAAGGCAGCACGAGACCGAGCCAGGCAAGCTGAATCGGCGCACGGCCGAAATGACCGAGGTCGGCGTAAAGCGCCTCTGCGCCGGTGACGGCGAGAAAAACAGCGCCGAGCGTGTAGAATCCGATGATGCCGTGATGCAGGAGGAACGCGATGCCATGCGCCGGATTGAGCGCCCAAAGTACGCCGGGGTCTCTTACCATTGCCTCGAAGCCGGGAAGCGCAATCGCAATAAACCAGATCGACATAATCGGCCCGAACAACGCCGCCACTTTAGCGGTGCCGCGCGCCTGGAAGATAAACAGCAGCACCAGCACGATGACGGTTAACGGCACCACGAATTCGTGGAACGCTGGTATGGCAACGTCGAGACCTTCGACGGCCGACAAAACCGAAAGCGCCGGCGTGATTACGGCGTCGCCATAGAACAACGCAGCGCTGGTGATACCCAGAAACGCAACTGCTGCCGCGGCCCTGCCGACCCGGCCGACGGCACGCGAAGCGAGTGCCATCAGCGTCAGCGTGCCGCCTTCACCGTTGTTGTCGGCACGCAGAAGGATCAGCACGTATTTGAGCGTGACAACGACAATCAGCGCCCACAGGATCAGCGACACCACGCCAAGCGCGGCCTCGCGGGTGAGCTCGCCATGCTGCGGCCCGGATGCCGCCACCACCGCCTCACGCAGCGCATAGAGCGGGCTGGTGCCGATATCGCCATAGACAACGCCGACGCTGCCCAGCGCCAGGCCCCATAGGCCGGCAGAGGAGCGCGCGGGCGCGCCGCCGTTAATCGGCACGTCGCTCCCGATGGGAGCGCTGACGCGGTCGGTCATGGAATGTGAGACGGGCTCTTGCCCTGCTCCCGATGCTGGGTCGAGGAAGGAGGCAGGGTCGCGCCTATACACCGTTCGGGGCGCGGAGTCATGAGCGGGTTTAGGGCATATGCGGCAAGACCCGGCATAAACCGAAAACGCCAATCCGGACAATTCGTTGCCACCATCCGGCATCCCGGCCGGACTCGGCCCGGAAGGCGCCTTTAGGGTTGCAGATCCGGCGGAACTGGCGGCGCTTCGCGCATCAGCGTGATGGTTACGCGGCGATTGGCAGCGATGAACGGATCCTCCGGGAACAGCGGATCGGTATCTGCCTTACCGGCCACCGCATAGATATTGGACGACGGCAACCCTTCCTCTTCCAATATCTGGCGGACCGAATTGGCCCGATCCGCCGATAGGTTCCAGGGACTGTAATCCGGGTTCGGCGGTTTTTTGGAGGCCGACGTGTGGCCGGTGATTGAGACCCGATAAGGCGTCGCCTTAAGCGGCGCAGCGAGCTTTTCGATGATGTGGCGGGTGCGTTCGTAGGGCTCCTTGCTGCCTTCCGGGAACATCGAGCGGCCCTCCTGGTCGACGATTTCGATATTCAGGCCCTCTTTGGTGTCCTCGATCATGATGTGCTTTGAGGCCTCGGTCAGTTCCGGCATGTCCTGAAGCGCCTGGCGCAGCGACGCGGCAGCAAGCGCGAAAGCTTCGTCATTTTTGACCCGCGCGCCACGCTCGCGCTTGTGATCCTGCTCGTCAGGAGTAGGCGTCGCCGATGCATCCTCCGGATCGATGTGGGCTGCGTTCTTGAGCTTCGGCCGAGTGGGAAGGCCATCGACTTCGATGACGCCGGAATAACGCACGTTGGTCTGGACACCGAAAGCGTCGCGCATCGAGCCGGCGACAATCTGGAGTTTCTTCTGGTCTTGGTTGGAGAAGGCGACCAGCATGACAAAGAAGCTGACCAAGAGTCCCATCAGATCGGCGAAGGTGACGAACCAGCCGTGGCCGCCGCCGTGTGCTTCCTTGCGCCGCGCCATGATTCAGATTCCGTTGGCTCGATGCCGCGCCTAGGTCAGGCCGGCACCGGCTCGGGCTCCTCCGCTTCGCGATGCTTCTCCGGCAGATAAGCGATCAGCATTTCGCGTACGAGCGCCGGGCTCTTCGATTCGCGGATCATCAAAATTCCATCGATGATCAGCGTTCGGTTGATCTCCTCATCGACGAGCTTTCCGTGCAGCTTGTCTGCAATCGGTAGACACACGATGTTAGCAACCACGGCGCCATAGAGCGTCGCCAGCAACGCCGTCGCCATGAACGGCCCGAGCTTGGAGGGATCGGTCATATTGGCGAACATCTGCACCATGCCGATCAGGGTGCCGATCATGCCGAAGGCCG
>JASHSY010000031.1 GCA_030040825.1 Xanthobacteraceae bacterium | reverse complement strand
GGCCTGGCCATCCGCTGTCCCGGCCCGATCACCCGCGAGAAGCTCGGTATTTTGCGCGTGGCCGACGAGATCTTTATCGAAGAAATCCGCCGCGCCGGGCTCTATGACGACATCTGGCAGGCGTTCGCGTTGCTCTTGCCGGTGAAAAGCGTCGGCGTGATGGGCGACGGCCGCACCTACGATCACGTGGTGGCGTTGCGCGCCGTCACCTCGACCGACGGCATGACGGCGGATTTTTATCCGTTCGATATGAATTTTCTCAGTACCGTCGCCACCCGCATCGTCAACGAAGTTAAAGGCGTCAATCGCGTGGTCTACGACGTTACCTCAAAGCCGCCGGGAACGATCGAGTGGGAATGAACATAGCGGCCGGCGCGATTTCGGGCAGATGACTCCGCGCCTTCGGACCGGTCCCTAAACGGCTTGCGATTCCTGTTCGACGCAGATCGCCTGGCTTTCGACCTGGGAAAGCGGCTCGTCTAGCAGGCCGCAATGGTGCGGCGCCGAACGGTCAGGGCGGACATCGGCGCGGAAGTGCCGGCAGGTGAAGCAGGCGCCGAATGCGCGGCCGCCATTGCGCGCAATCGCTGTAAGCAAAGTCGATCGGAGTCCTTCCGCAAGCGCTGGCGTGTCTTCACCGCAGGCAGCTTCGATATCGCGAGCCAGCGCGGTCAGCGGGTCGCGCGAAAGGGCTTTCGTCGCTTTCGCAGTCAGGAAACACTCTATGGAGCGACCGTCGCGGGAACTCGGCCCACGCCGCAGATAGCCCTTGGCTTCGAGGGAAGTCAGCGTGCGGGAGATCGTGCCGCGCGTGGAAACAAGATAATCGGCCAGGGCAGCCGGAGTGCGGGAGAACCGGTTCGCCCGGACAAAATATCTCAATGCCTCCCACTGCGCCGGATTGAGGTCGTCGGCAGCTTCGCTGGCGCGGACGAGCCGCTCGAGGCGGTCGACAAAATGTGCGGCCTCGAGCGCTGGGCGAGAGGGGATCATGATTGCTAGTCGAAATCATATTGACGGCTGCTGTCAAGCGTTTATTATATGATTGCTAGTAGCAATTAATGAGGACAATATGCCCACCGCATCCATTCCCGGCTATCGCCTCGGCGATCCCACCCTGCCGCCTTCACCGCTGACGGCGAACGACCTGTCGGCCCTGAAACTGTCTCTGCTGTTTGGCGAGGCCGATGTCACGGCACTGCGCAAGGCGCACAACATAGTCAAAGACCAGATCGAGGCGATTCTCGATGTCTGGTATGGCTTCGTCGGCGCAACGCCGCATCTGCTGGAATATTTCTGCGATCCGAAGACCGGCCAGCCAGTCGGCGCTTATCTGGAAGCGGTGCGCAAGCGCTTCGGCCAATGGATCCTTGACACCTGCAGCGCCAACTACGATGCGGCATGGCTCGCCTGGCAGGAGGAGATCGGCCGCCGCCACCACCGGCTGGGCAAGAATCGCACCGACGGCGTGGCGGCCGCACCGCATATCGCCATGCGCCACGTTCTGGCGCTCGTCATGCCAATCTCGGTGACAATGAAGCCGTTCCTGTCCGGAAAGGACGCGTCTGCCGAAGAGGTCGAGGCCATGCACGCGGCCTGGTCGAAAGCAGTTTTGCTTCAGGCGATCCTGTGGTGCCGGCCATATACCCGCGAAGGAGATTTTTGATGGGCCATCGGGTACTGGCGTCGGACTGGCATGTCGAGCATTGGTTTAATACCGGGGCTCCACTCGCCCTTGCGAACCTGCGCGGCAAGGTCGTCTTCGTCATCGCGTTCCAAATGCTGTGTCCGGGCTGTGTCAGCGTCGGCCTGCCGCAGGCGCTGCGGGCGCGTGCAAGCTTTCCCGAAAGCGAACTTGCGGTGATCGGCCTGCACGCGGTGTTCGAGCATCACGCAGCGCAGGGGACCCGCGCCGCTCTTGCCGCCTTCCTCCACGAATACCGGATTGGCTTTCCGGTCGGTATCGATGCTCAGTCGCGGTCCGGCGCGCTGCCTGCGACTATGCGCACCTACGAAATGCAGGGCACGCCGACGGTCTTGCTGATCGACCGCGCGGGACGTCTCAAGCTCAACCATTTCGGCCATCTCGACGACATGCGCCTCGGTGCGGCGATTGCATCGCTGATCGCGGAAAGGCCGGAGGCGGTCACCGATACGCATCGCACATCCGCTGATGATGTTGTTGCGGCGTCGGCCGGGGGGAGTTGCTCAGCCAGAACCGCCATGAATCGATCGATTGATTCCGATAATTGCTGAAACATTCTCGGTTCGGGGCCGTGAAAAGGCCTTTTTGAAATCAAGAACCCGATTGTTGAAGGATCGGAGCGTCGGTTCTTTCGCGCATACAAATTAATTGCGTCGCTAAATCGGCACATTACGATGGGACAGAACCGATCGAGCGGAATAACGACCATTCCGCATTTCTAATTTAACGGGGGCCGTCTACGCATCCTGCGTCAGGCCGGATGCCGGCCGCCAGGTGCGATTATATGACGTTTGGCTTGAACGCATCTTGGCAGGGCGGGAACTGAAATGTCACCGATCATTTACGGTATCAAGAATTGCGACACGATGAAGAAGGCGCGCGGCTGGCTCGACAAGCACGGGGTCACGTATGCATTCCACGATTACAAAATCGCCGGGATCGAACGCGAACGCCTTGAAAGGTGGTGCAAGAAGGTCGGCTGGGAGAGGCTGCTCAACCGCAGCGGCACGACGTTTCGTAAGTTGCCGGATGGGGACAAACTCGGCTTGGATGCCAAAAAAGCCGTGGCGTTGATGCTCGCGCAGCCATCCATGATCAAACGGCCGGTGCTCGAACTTGGTGGCGGCAAGCTTCTGGTCGGCTTCACGCCCGAACTTTACGCCGAATTGGCGATTTGAAGTGTCCTCCTTTCTGGTGCTTTGGCGGCAACGTGAACGCGCCTTCTTTGGGCTGTAGGAACCGCCGTCGGACGGTAATTGCGGCAACCGTTCCCCGATAACATCCGAATCCAGCCACCATCCGACCATGCTTTGCCCGAAGACCTGCGGCTTCTTAAGCCCGCACAACGATGGCGGGGTGTCGCTTTGCGTTGGCGTTGGGGGTGACGTGCGTTCACAAGCCGCGTCGGAGAACTGGTAATGACATTGCGTACGTTCATTGGCGGCGCCGTGCTGGCGGCCGGCATGGCTGTTTGCGGCCATACAGCGTGGGCGGCCGACTTGCCGTCGCCGATCCCGACCAAGGCGCCGGAGGCGCCGGTCGCCTACGCGCCGGCCGCGATTTACAACTGGACCGGTTTTTATATCGGCGGCAATTTGGGCGCCGGCCTTTCCAACTCGTCGTGGAGCGATCCGTTCACCGGCGGGAGCAACACCTTCCGCAGCGGCGTCGGCTTTCTCGGCGGTGGCGAGATCGGAGCCAACTATCAAATCAACATGTTTGTCGTCGGCCTCGAAGGCGATTTCGACTGGACCAATCTCAAAGGCAGCGGTGCCGACTCGATCGGTGATACGCTCAACACAAACACCAATTGGACGTCGACCGTGACCGGCCGCGTGGGCGCGGCGTTCGACCGCTTGCTGATCTATGGGAAGGGCGGCTTGGCGCTGGCGCAAGACCAAAGCAGCCTGACCGATCTTGCCGGCAACGGCGCGAGTACGACTTTCATGCGCACCGGCTGGACCGTCGGCGCCGGCCTGGAATACGGCATCACCAAAAATTGGTCGGCTAAAATCGAATACGACTATCTGAACTTCGGCTCGCAAGCGCTGAACTTTTCAACGCCTCTGCAGCCGGCTTATGCATCGAACGCCGGTCTAAATGTTCAGGAAATCAAGGCGGGGATCAATTTTCGCTTTGGCGGTCCATAACGCACGGTTCGCATCCTGACCGCGTCCACCCGGTCGCGGGTTAAGGCGGAGTGGCCGGCCTCGTCGCTAGTGCTGCGAGGCCTGCGCCATCATTGACAAGCGCGGTCTGCTCGTCATGATCGCGCCCCTATCATCGGACACGGCGCGTCCGCTCGCGCGGATCGGATCGGCGATGGGGCTGGTAGTCGAAATCATCGGTCTTGTAGTGTTTCTTGGCGCGCATGTGTTCGTCTCGCTGCGCGGCCAGCGGGAAGCTTTGATCGCTCGGGTCGGACGCGGCCCGTATTTAGGCCTGTTTTCGCTCGTCTCGATCGTCGGCTTGTTGCTGATCGGCATCGGCTTCGCGCGTTACCGCGCGGAGGGTCTCATCCCGATCTGGTATCCGCCGGCGTGGACGCGTCATATCGTAGAGACGCTGATGTGGCCGGCCAGCATCGCGGTGGTTGCCGCCTATATTCCCGGCGACATCAAGCGCGTGCTTAAACACCCGATGTTGGTCGGGGTGAAAATCTGGGCGGTCGCGCACCTTTGCGCCAACGGCGATCTCGGCGGCATGGTTTTGTTCGGAGCGGTTCTCATCTGGGCGGGATACGATCGCATCTCGCTCAAGCGGCGAAGCGATCCCGGGGCTCCGCCAATTCCTCTCGGTGGCCGGCGCAATGACATCATCGCCGTTGTCGTTGGCACCCTCCTTTATCTGTTGCTTGGATTGCTATTCCATCCGCTCGTCATTGGCTTGCCGGCCTTCGGGACGCCGGCATTGGGACACTGACGCGGATGTCCGTGCACGACGACATCGGGCGTCTTACCGCGCCAGACATCGGCAGCCGCAAAGGCGGCGAGCCGATCGTATGCCTGACCTCCTATCACGCGCACACGGCGCGCATCCTCGACGGCTATTGCGACGTCATTTTGGTCGGCGATTCGCTGGGCATGGTCATGCACGGCCTCGAAACCACAGTGCCTGTCACACTCGACATGATGATTCTGCAAGGTCACGCGGTGATGCGCGGCTCAAAGCGCGCGCTGGTCGTCGTCGACTTGCCGTTCGGTTCATACGAAGCCGCCAAGGAACAAGCGTTCGCGTCGGCAGCGCGCGTACTGAAGGAAACCGGCTGCGGCGCCATAAAACTTGAGGGTGGGCGACGAATGGCCGAGACGATCACGTTCCTCGTTCAGCGTGGCGTACCGGTGATGGGTCATGTCGGATTAACCCCGCAAGCCATCAACACCATTGGATCGTTTCGCGCTCAGGGCCGCGACGAAAGCGATTGGGCGCAGATCGAGGCTGACGCTCACGCGGTGGCCGATTCTGGTGCATTCGCCGTGGTATTGGAAGCGATCGCCGAGCCACTCGCGCGCCGCATCACCGGACAGATTGCCATCCCAACCATCGGTATTGGGGCAAGCCCCGCGTGTGACGGCCAAATCCTTGTGCTGGAGGACATGCTCGGGCTTTCGCCGCGGGTGCCGAAATTCGTGAAGCGCTTCGGAGAACTCGGCCCTTCCATCGAACGGGCGGTCAAGAGCTACGCGGAGGAGGTCCGGGCCCGCAGCTTTCCGGGTCCGGATAACGTCTATCCGATGCGCAAGAAGAAACCTTAACGGCGCGGAGCATTAGCCGCAGGCAATGCAGCCCTTTGCCTTGCTCACGCCACATGATTATTCTAGCTCCCGGTGAGGGTATTTTCCGCATAACCGTCGGGAATTCCTTGGGTTTGTCGGTCCAGCGTTTGACGGCTTCTTTGGCAGCGGAAGAAGCTGGTTTGAGCGCGGATCGTGCTGGGGCAAGAATCCGTGGCCGATATTTTCCACGAAGTCGATGAGGAAGTCCGTCGCGAACAGCTCAAGAAGCTGTGGGAGCGTTACGGCACTTTCATCATTGTGGGCTGCGTTTTGATCATTGCGGCGGTCGGCGGCTGGCGCGGCTACGAATGGTGGGAAACCAAGAAAGCGGCCGAAGCCGGCGCCGCGTTTGAGCAGGCCGTGACTTTGACCGAGGCCGGCAAACATCAGGAGGCGGAGGCCGCATTTGGCAAACTGGCAAGCGACGGCACTGCCGGCTATCGCGTGCTGGCACGATTGCGGGAGGCGGCGGAACTTGCTTCCACCGATCGCGCGGCCGCCGTCAAAGGCTATGATCAGATCGGCAGCGACGGCAACGCCGGGCAGACAATCCGGGATTTGGCAAGTCTGCGTGCCGCATATCTGCTGGTCGATAGCGCCTCCTATGCCGACATGCTCGCCCGGCTCGAGCCGTTGACCGCGCCTGACCGAGCCTTTCGCTACAGCGCCCGCGAATTGCTGGCACTATCCGCTTGGAAGGCTGGTGATATGAGCGCGGCGCGTAAATGGACGGATATGATCACGACCGATCCGCAAACGCCGCCGGCCGCGCGCAGCCGCGCCGAAGTTCTGAGCGAGCTTATCGCCGCGAGCGGCAAGGGTTGATCGATGCAAGGGCGGAATTCGCGATTGCTGGTTTATGCCGGTTGCGCGTTGACGCTGGTCATCGGTTTGGGCGCTTGTACGCCGGGTGGTCAATTCGACCCGACCGAGCTTGTCTCCGGCAGTATGTTCGACACCAAGAAAAAAATTCAGGGCGAACGAGAGCCGCTGTTCCCGCAAGGCGTGCCCGGCGCAGAAACCGGTGTGCCGCCGGATCTGGTGAAAGGTTACCAGCCTCCGCCGGAACCGCCAGCAGCCACCGCGGATGCCACGCCAAAGGCCGTCGAAGCGAAACCCAAGCCCAAAGCAAAGCCCAAGCCCAAACCGAAAATTGCCCGCGCCCCTGCGCCCGCGTCGGATCCGGCGTTCGACCAGAAACCGGCGTCCGTAGTCGCGCCGCCGCAGCAGTCCACGCAACCTGCGTGGCCAAACACGCCTGCACCAACTGCCCCGACCAACTGGCCGGCACCGCCGCCATCCGGTGGAACTGCTCAGCAGGCCGCACCGGCCGCGTCGACGGCGCAAACGAGCTGGCCCGCTCCGCCGCAGCCGCAAGCGCCAACCAACTGGCCCAATCCTTCCAATTTGGGCCAACCGCACTGACCTGCGGGCCAATAGCTTGCGTGCATCGCAAGCGCGGCGCTGCTAATCACCATCGCGTCATACGACCTCACGTTCCGCCAGATCGCCGCGCCAGGTCCTTCGCGCCATGTCTTTTACCGTTGCTATTGTCGGTCGGCCCAACGTCGGCAAATCAACATTGTTCAACCGTCTTGTTGGCGCGCGCCGGGCGCTGGTGGACGATTTGCCGGGCGTTACCCGCGATCGGCGCGAGGGTGATGCCAAGCTTGGGGATTTGACGTTTAAGGTCATCGATACGGCGGGCCTCGAGGACGCCGATCGCAAAGGCCTTTCCGGCAAGATGCTGGCGCAGACCAAAGCAGCGATAGCTCAGGCCGACGCCGTTCTGTTTCTGATCGACGCGCGCAGCGGCACGACGGCGGCAGATCGCGGTTTTGCCGACCTCGTGCGTAAGTCGGGTAAGCCCGCGATTCTTGTCGCCAACAAGAGCGAAGGACGTGCTGGCGAGGCTAACCTCCTCGAATCCTATGGTCTCGGTCTAGGCGATCCGGTCGCATTGAGCGCCGAGCACGGCGAGGGATTGGCCGGCCTCTATGCGGCGCTACGCGCCGCGCTTCCGGCCGCCACGGCGCAGGCCGACCCGGACGCGGTCGCCCAAGACAAGCCGAAACCGATCCGTATTGCAGTTGTCGGCCGCCCCAATACCGGCAAGTCGACGCTGATCAATCGCTTGCTGGGTGAGGAACGGTTGCTGACCGGGCCGGAGGCCGGCATCACGCGGGATGCGATCGCGGTGGACCATAATTGGCGAGGCCAAGCGTTGCGCATTTATGACACGGCTGGACTGCGCCGCCGCTCGCGGGTTGCGGAAAAGCTGGAAAAGCTTTCTGTCGCCGATGCACTCAGCGCGGTACGTTTTGCAGAAGTCGTGGTTGTACTCGTTGACGCTCAATCGCCGTTTGAAGAACAGGACATCCGAATCGCGGATCTTGTCGAACGGGAAGGGCGCGCGGTCGTCATCGGCATCAATAAGATGGACCTGATCGATCGACAAGCCAACGCACAGCGTTGGTTGCGGGAGGAAGCCGATCGCTTGCTGCCACAGCTCAAAGGTCTGCCAGTGGTGGCTATGTCGGCTCGCAGCGGTGAAGGCGTCGAGCGCCTGATGGCGGCTGTGATCGAAGCGTACGCAGTCTGGAATCGGCGAGCGCCGACGGCGGCACTCAACCGGTTTCTATCCCAGGCCGTATCAGAACATCCACCTCCCGCAGTCGCCGGTCGCCGTTTGCGGCTCGATTACATGACGCAGCCAAAGTCCAGGCCACCAACTTTCGTGTTGTTCTCCTCGCGCGCGTCATCGCTGCCCGAGACCTACCGGCGTTATCTCGTCAACGGCTTGCGCGATGCGTTCGATCTGCCCGGTACGCCAATCCGGCTTGCGCTGCGCGCCAAAGCCAATCCTTATGCTGCACGAAAGCGCCGCCGCTGATGGACGAGCGCGTCGACCAGATCGTTGCGCGTTAAGCCGGCGGCATGAACGCTTGCAGTTTACCGGCGCGAAAATCGTAAAGCTTGCCGGTTTCATTGAAGCTCGGCAGACACAGATCGACGATTTTCGCGGCCACGTCGTCGGGCGTCGGCAATGTCATCGGATTCTCCCCTGGCATCGCCATTGCCCGCATCCGGGTTCGCGTCGCCCCGGGGTTGAACAGATTGACGCGCACCGGCGTCGAACTCACTTCCGCGGCATAGGTCCGGGCCAGCACATCGAGCGCGGCTTTCGAGACGGAGTAGGGCGCCCAGTAGGCTCGCGCCGACGCCACGATTCCTGAGGTCACAAATACCGCGCGGCCGGCGTCGGAGCGCTTGAGCAGAGGATCCATCGCGCGGATGAGATGCCAATTGGCGGTCACATTGACCGCCATAGTGTCATCCCATGCTTTCGGCTCGATATGGTCGAGCGGTGAGGGCACGCCAGCGACCGCAGCGTTGCCGACCAGTATGTCGAGCCGGCCGTAGCGCTCGTTGAGCGCGGTGGCGAGCCGATAGAGGCCCGGATAATCCCGCATGTCGAGCGGCGTCAGGGTCGTCGAACTGCCGGCGGCCTTTATTGCGTCATCGAGCTCCTCCAGGCCGCCGACGGTGCGAGCCACCGCCACCACGTGGGCGCCGGAGCGGGCAAGCGCGAGCGAAAGCGCATAGCCGATACCGCGCGAGGCACCGGTAACCAGCGCAATGCGGTCAGCGAGGGGAAGCGGCATCCCTCAGCTCGCCTCGGCGAGCAATGAGAGTTGGCTGGGCGGGGTTTCTTGGGCTGTACGGTCGGTAAGCGGTGTCGGATATTCACCGGTGAAGCAGTGGTCGGTGAATTGCGGACGATCCGGATTACGCCTTGTCTCGCCCATCGCGCGATAGATCCCCTCGACCGACAGGAAGGCCAGCGAGTCGGCGCCGATGAATTTACGCATCCCTTCGAGGTCATGCGTTGCGGCGAGAAGCTTATCCTGCTCGGGCGTATCGATGCCGTAATAATCCGGGTGGGTGATCGGGGGTGACGCGATGCGGAAATGCACTTCCCGCGCGCCGGCATCGCGCATCATTCGGACGATCTTCAGCGAAGTTGTGCCGCGCACGATTGAATCGTCGATCAATACGATACGCCTGCCGTTGACGACGGCACGGTTGGCGCTGTGTTTGAGGCGAACGCCAAGCGCGCGGATCTGCTGGGTCGGCTCGATGAATGTACGCCCAACGTAGTGATTACGAATGATCCCAAGCTCGTAGGGAATACCGGAGGCCTGAGCATAGCCGATCGCGGCGGGTACACCGGAATCCGGCACCGGGATGACGACGTCGGCGGTCGCCGGTGCCTCACGCGCGAGCTCGGCGCCGCACGTCTTGCGCACATCGTAGACGCTGCGCCCGCCGATGATCGAATCTGGCCGGGAGAAATAAATGTATTCGAAAATGCACGGCCGCGGCGGCATCGCCGGGAACGGCTTGTGCGAATGGGCGCCATCGTCGTCGAAAATCAGAACTTCGCCATTCTCTACGTCGCGCACAAATTGCGCGCCGATGATATCGAGCGCACAGGTCTCGGACGCGAGAATCGGGCAGCCGTCGAGTTTGCCGAGCACCAGCGGGCGGATACCGAGCGGATCGCGGGCACCGACCAGTTTTTTGTTGGTGAGGCCGACGAAGGCGTAGGAGCCTTCAAGCAGACGCAAGCCTTCGATGAAACGGTCGACAAAACGATTGCGGTGCGAGCGCGCCACCAGATGCAAAATCACCTCGGTGTCGGTGGTCGACTGCATCATGGCGCCTTCGCGCACCAGCTGGCGGCGCAAAGTCAGGCCGTTGGTGAGATTGCCGTTGTGACCGACGGCAAAACCGCCAGCGTTGAGTTCAGCAAAAAGCGGCTGGACGTTGCGTAGAATGGTCTCGCCGGTGGTCGAGTAGCGGACGTGACCGACCGCCGCATTGCCTGGCAGGCGGTCGATCACCTCGCGGCCTGAAAACGTGTCTCCGACAAGGCCCAAACGGCGCTCGGAGTGAAAGCGTTTGCCGTCAAAAGAGACTATTCCAGCTGCCTCCTGGCCGCGGTGCTGCAAGGCGTGCAGTCCAAGCGCCGTGATGGCGGCGGCATCGGGGTGCCCGAAAATGCCGAATACCCCGCATTCTTCGCGGAGCCGGTCGGCATCCGGATCGACCAAACCATCGTCGGCGGGCGCGCCTGCGGTCATTTCAATGCAATGTTCCCTTTGCCCCGGGCAGTTCGCTGTGCTGATCGGGCACACTTTCCGGGGTCTCATTCTCGTCCGGCCGAGGCCGCTTCAACCTCTTCAAGATGGTGGTTTCCGGGTCCTCCGGCAACATCGATATAATCCATTGGCCGGTCCCGGCGAGGACGACGCGTGACTTTGCGCTCTTGACCCATTCCGGCTGGCTTCGATCGGGGACAAGCCACGTGAAAAACATGAAGGCGACCACCACGATCGCCAGCCCGCGCGCCAAGCCGAACAAGAAACCGAGCGTGCGATCGAGCGCGCCGACGCGGCTGTCGAGCACCATGTCGGAGATCCTGACGGTCAGCACCGAAACCACAAGCAACGTGATCAAGAACACCCCGCCGATCACGGCAACCGCGGCAACAACATCGTTGTTGAAGTACTGCTTGGCGAAAGGCAGCAGCTTGCCATACGAGTAAAGCGTCGTGCCCGCGGCCAGCACCCAGGCGACGATTGACAATACCTCGCGCATGAAACCGCGCACCATGGCGAGCAGCCCGGAAATCAGCATCACGACAATGAGCCCGACGTCGAGCAGCGTAATCGGCATGGTCTACTGGTTCGCTCGCTGATACGGCCGTAATTGTGACGCGGCGCAGTTCACGTAGACATAAGCCCGCCGCGTGTATAGCCGGGCCGGGCGGCCTCGTCATCCGCCTTGTCGCGTGCTCAACAGCGGCGTGGTTTACGCCTCTTTCGTGCCGATCCGGCGCAGAGCCGGCGTTCCCTCACGGGCAATATCGGCAACCAGATTGGCCAGCGTGCCGATGGTTGATACCGTAAACCCATCGGGAGCGTCGGTGCGCGCCGCCTCCGGGACCACCGCACGGGAAAACCCGAGCTTTTGAGCTTCTTTGAGTCGTGCCGGCGTCTGCGCCACCGGCCGCACGGCGCCGGAGAGCGACACTTCGCCGAAATAAACAGCATCCGCTGACAATGGTGCGTGCGCAAGCGAGGATACCAGCGCCGCCGCAGCCGCCACATCGGCAGCCGGCTCGGCAATGCGCAAGCCGCCAGCGACGTTGAGATAAACGTCATGCCCTGACAGCCGGACACCGCAATGCGCCTCAAGCACCGCCAGCACCATCGACAACCGGCTCGGATCCCATCCGACGACGGCCCGGCGTGGCGTGCCGAGCGTGGTGGGTGCCACCAGCGCCTGTATCTCGACCAGCAACGGACGCGTTCCCTCGATGCCGGCAAAGACCGCGGTGCCGGCGCTGCCGAGTTCGCGTTCGGACAAGAACAATTCGGAGGGATTGGCGACCTCGCGCAGCCCGGTGCCGGTCATCTCGAAAACACCGATTTCATCGGTCGGTCCAAAGCGGTTCTTGATCGCGCGCAGGATACGGAATTGCTGCGAGCCTTCGCCTTCGAATGACAGAACGGCGTCAACCATGTGCTCCACGACCCGCGGGCCGGCGATCTGTCCATCCTTGGTCACGTGGCCGACCAGAATGACAGCGGCACCGCTGCGTTTGGCAAAGCGAATAAGTTCGCCGGCCGAGCCGCGCACCTGCGTCACTGTGCCAGGCGCGGCTTCGACCGTCTGCGTCCACATGGTCTGGATCGAATCGATGACGAGCAATTGCGGCACCCGTCCTTGCGAAAGCGTGGCGACGATATCCTCGACCGAAGTTTCGGCGGCGAGTTCGACGGTGGCATCGGCAAGGCCGAGCCGCTCAGCGCGCAAGCGGACCTGGGCCACTGCCTCCTCGCCGGAGATGTAGATCGCGCGTTGACCGTTGCGCGCATAGGCTGCGGCAACTTCGAGCAGCAGCGTGGACTTGCCAATGCCGGGATCGCCGCCGAGCAGCAGCACCGAGCCGCGCACCAATCCCCCGCCGGTGACGCGATCGAATTCAGCGATGCTGGAGGCAAATCGTGGCGCTTCAAGGGTTTGGCCCTGCAGCGGCTCGATGACGAAAAGCCGGCCTTTTCGCGGCGAGCGCGACGGGGCGGCCGCGCCTTCCTCGACCAGCGTATTCCACGCACCGCAAGCATCGCAGCGGCCGGACCAGCGCGCGGCGGCGGCGCCACAGTTTTGGCAAACAAAATTTTGAGCGCGCGCGACCATTTGGACTCTG
>JASHSY010000282.1 GCA_030040825.1 Xanthobacteraceae bacterium | reverse complement strand
GGTCGAGATGCGTAAGCTCGAGCTTGTGCGGGCAATGGCCGCGGAGCCCAAGCTCCTGATCGCCGACGAATCGATGGCCGGATTGACCCATTCCGAAGTCGAGGAAATTCTGATTTTACTCAAGCGCCTGAACGAGCAAGGTGTCACCGTCATTTTGATTGAGCACATCATGCGCGCAGTGATGAGTTTTTCGCAGCGACTTATCGTCCTCGTCTCTGGGCGCAAGATTGCCGACGGCGAGCCGAACGCGGTCATGCGCGACCCGGAAGTGGAGCGGGCTTACCTTGGCCAATAAACTCACGCTTGCCGGCGTTCACGCCGCTTACGGGGCGGTACGCGTTATAGACGACGTCTCGCTCAATATCGGGGCGGGCGAGACCGTGGTGCTCTTGGGAACCAACGGCAACGGCAAATCGACGCTCATCAAATGCATCATGGGCATGGTGCGGCCGAACGCGGGATCGATCATCGCCGAGATCGACGGCGTCAATCACGACCTCGTCGGCCGCACCACCGAGCAGATTGTCGATCTCGGCATTGCATTGGTGCCGGAGGGCCGCCGGCTATTTCCAAAGCTGACCGTCGAGGAGAATCTCCTCCTTGGCGCGTTCCGTCGCACGGCGCGCGCCGAATTGGCGCGCAATCTCGAAGTTTGCTTCGAGACCTTTCCACGGCTTGCCGAACGCCGCTCGCAGCTTGCCGGTTCGATGAGCGGCGGCGAACAGCAAATGCTCGCGCTCGGCCGCGCGTTGATGCTGGCGCCGAAAATCTTGCTGGTGGATGAACCCTCGGTCGGTCTGGCGCCAATTCTGGTCAGCCGCACCATCGAAGCCATCGCCCATATGAAGGAGCGCTATAAGCTCACGGTTCTGATGGCGGAACAGAACTTCACCCAAGCCATCCGCATCGCCGACCGCGGTTATGTGATCGTGCACGGCAAGATCGCGTTCGAAGGCGGCTCGGCCGAAGCGTTGAACAACAACGACCTGATCAAGAAGTTTTATTTGGGCTTATGAACCCAAGCTCCAGGCCCGCCGATTGCGACCCTCATTTGACCGGAAAATCGAAATAAGTTCGGGGGAAAGGCTCGTGCGACAAGGTGAAGTGCCACCATTCGCGGTCGTAGGGGCGAAATCCGCGCCGCCGCATCGCCGCGGCAAGCAAAGCGCGGTTGGTCCTGGCTTCGGCATTCACGTCAGCGCTACCCGGCCACGAACGCGGGCTGAAGAAATCGAACGGCGTGCCCATGTCGAGTTCATGGCCGTCGCGGGCAAGCGTCAGGTCGACGGTCGAGCCGCGCGAATGACCCGAATGCGAGGCGATATAGCCGTCCCGGAACAGCGTGCTTTTGTTGACGTTGGGATAAAACTCCCGCTTGCCTGCCGTGTCGCCGAGATCGCGGGCCCAGCGCATGAAATTTGCCACCGCCCGCACCGGCCGATAGCAATCGAACACCTTGAGCGTCAGCCCCCGGGGGGCGAGATCGCGCGCCACGCCGGCTAACGCAGCGGCGGCCGCCCGCGTGAGCAGGCAGCGCGGCGCTTCATACCCGTCGATCGGTCGGCCGACAAAGTTGTGCGCACCGGCATAGCGCATCTCGACGATCAGTCCCGGCACGAGCGTGGCGGCATCGACGAAAGCAACCGGCCGCTCCTGCGCCAACGCGGCCTGTGCGCCGAACGCGGCAAGTGCGGCGCCGAACAGCGCACGCCTCAATGCTGGCACGCGTTGACCTCGATCGTCACATGCGACAAGCCGGCGAGATCTTGCAGGCGCTCCTTGTAAACCGCCGGCGGCTGCGGCGTATCGGACACCACCGACGCTATCATCGCCGCATGACCGGGCCCGAGCTGCCATAGATGCAAATCGGCGATACGGTCACCGCCGGCCTCGATGCGCTCGCGGATGCGTTGCACCAGTTCTGGATCGGGAACGGTGTCGAGCAGAACGCTGCCGGCGGTGCGCACGAGGCTCACCGCCCATGACAAGATGACAACCGTGCCGACAAGCCCGACAAGCGGATCCATGAACGTCCAGCCGAACGCCCAGGCGAGCGATAGGCCGGCAATCGTCAACACCGAGGTCAGAGCGTCAGCCAGCACGTGCACATAGGCGGCGCGATAGTTGGAGTCATGCGCATGCGCGGCATGATCGTGCGCATCGTCCGGGTGATCATGATCGTGATCGTGATCGTGCGTCTCACGCAGCAACCATGCGCTGGCCAAATTGACGCATAAACCGAGGGCTGCGATCGGAATAGCTTCGCGGAAATGAATCGCGACCGGATGCACAAGCCGCAGCACGGCTTCGTAGCCGATGCCCATGGCAATGATGCCGAGGATGATTGCGCTTGCGAATGCCGCCAGCTCGCCGAATTTTCCGGTGCCGAGCGAAAACCGCGCGTCCTGAGCGTGCCGGCGCGCGAACAGATAAGCCAGACCGGCAATCGCCAGCGCGGCGACATGGGTGCCCATGTGCCAGCCGTCGGCGACGAGCGCCAGCGAGCCGAACATCAGGCCGCCGACAATTTCGACGACCATCATGACCGCGGTCAGCGCCACCACGCTCCAGGTGCGTCGCTCATGTTCGCCGTGGCGTTCGCCGAGAAAGCTGTGGTTGTGCGTCCACGGCGCGATGGAATGTGAATGCATGGGGCACCTCGCTCTCGAACGGCCACCGCAAAAATAAGAGCAAACGCGATGTTATGCTATTACCGGCGTCCCCAACCTTACCGGCATTCCGACACCCACTGGCCTTCGAGTCGGTCTTGCGCGTCGATCATCGTCGCGCCGGACACCGCTGCTCGCGTCTGCACCGTCGCCGTATAGTGGCGCGGGCCATCGAAGATGTATTCGCCGGATTGCTCCATATTGGTCTGGCCGCGGCACGCTAACCGCCAACTCAGCTTGCCACCGCGCAGATTGTGTTCGGCCGGCGTGCAGCTTGTACTGTCGGCGCCCGCCGCCGGCACAAACGTCGCAACGACATCACTGGCCTGACTGGGACTGAAACAGCGCAAACTTTCATGCGGTGGCCCAATCACTCCGCCCGTCTCCGTGCGGCTGGTGATGCGCCACAGACCGGGCGCAATACCGTCGGCGAGGCCGGCTGTGGCGGCAAGCGCAAACGCACTGGCGGAAGCCACGGCGATCAACACGAAGCGGACAAGCCCTGGCATCGATCCTCGTGACAGGCGCGGAATTCGCGAACGGCCGCGACCCACGTTAACTCCGCGGTAACCATATACCCGGCACATTTTGCCGGGGAGGTAATTCTGTTTCCACCGCAACCTGGGGAGCAGCCTTGGACGCAAGTGCCGCGCCTCTTCTACGAGCCGGTGGCCCTCCTGCCGCCGCGCACAGCTTTGAAACACGTGACCGACGGGGTCGACCAACCGGCATGACCGACGCAACTTCGGCTCAAGGCGGCGACGGGTCGTTGACGCTTACCCGGCTCGCCGATCTCGGCACCATGCTCCGGCGCAGCGACATTGCGCTGGCGGTCGGCATGATGGCCATCCTTGTGGTCCTCATCCTGCCGCTACCGCCGCTGTTGCTCGACTTCTCGCTGGCCATCTCGATCACATTCTCCGTGCTGATCCTGATGACCTCGCTGTTCATCCAGGCACCGCTCGAGTTCTCGGCTTTTCCGACCGTGCTGTTGATCGCCACTATGCTGCGGCTGGCGCTCAACCTCGCCTCGGCGCGGCTGATCCTGGCGCACGGCCACGAAGGCGCCGACGCCGCCGGCCATGTCATCGAAGCGTTCGGCCGCTTCGTCATGGGCGGCAATTTCGTCATCGGCATCATCGTCTTCACCATCCTGGTGATCGTGAACTTCGTCGTCATCACCAAAGGTTCCGGCCGCATCGCCGAAGTGGCCGCGCGCTTCCACCTCGACGCGATGCCGGGCAAGCAGATGGCGATCGACGCCGATTTATCCGCCGGGCTGGTCGACGAAAAAGAGGCACGGCGGCGGCGAAAAAATCTGGAAGACGAATCCGGTTTCTTCGGCGCGATGGACGGCGCCTCGAAATTCGTCCGCGGCGACGCGATTGCCGGATTGCTTGTGGTGCTGATCAACGTCATCGGCGGCATGGTGATTGGCATCTTGCAACAGGGACTAAGCTTCGCCGAAGCGGC
>JASHSY010000281.1 GCA_030040825.1 Xanthobacteraceae bacterium | reverse complement strand
GGCATCCAAAAGGAACTCTATGCGGTCGCCAACACCCGCGGCAAAATCTCGAAGAAGAGCATGATCCACAACGACGCCACGCCCGCGATCGAAGTCGATCCGGAAACCTACGAGGTGCGCGCCGACGGCGAACTCCTGACCTGTGCGCCGGCGGACACACTGCCGATGGCGCAAAGGTATTTTTTGTTTTGATCTGTTACCGTCACCCTGAGGTGCGCGCCAAAGGCGCGCCTCGAAGGGCGACGGCTCGAACACTTAGACCGAATTCATCCTTCGAGGCTCCCTTCGCTCGCACCTCAGGATGACGGTGAACAAGAAGCCTAGCGAATTTCCCCATCTAGCTACTTCTCGACGAAGTCCGCGCAGTGCTGGATCTGATCGCCCGCGCCCCACGGCATGATCGGCACCGCGGCGGTCGAGTTTTTTGGCGAGCCTTCGATCAGCCGGTCGGAATAGACCATGTAGACCAGCACATTTCGTTTGGTGTCGCAGCCGCGGACGATCTGCATCTTCTTGAAGATCAGCGAGCGGCGCTTGCGGAACATGTCGTCACCCTGCGCGAACTTGTCCTTAAAACGGATCGGTCCGACCTGCCGGCAGGAGAGCGAAACGTCGGAGACCTGTTCGGCAATACCGAGCAAGCCTTTGACTCCACCCCGCTCCGGCGCAGTGAAGTAGCAGGCCACGCCCTCGACCTCGGGATCGTCCAGCCCGTAGGTCGCAAGCTTGTCATTCGGCGTTAAAAGCTTGAACACCGTCGAACGCCGGAAGATCAGGTCCGGGTCATCGGCTGCCCACGCGGTCGACGCAAAGACGATTGCAGCGAACAGAGTCATCAAAATTGCGCGGCGCATTTGTCTTACTCCTTCATCACGAGGGCAAGTTCGTCGTCTTCCCCGGCCATTTGCACAGGTCGGCGATGATGCACTGCTCGCACAGCGGGCGACGGGCGAGGCAGGTGTAGCGGCCGTGCAGGATCAGCCAGTGATGGGCGTGCAGGCGGTATTCCTCCGGCACCACCTCCATCAGTTTCATCTCGACGTCGAGCGGCGTCTTGCCGACGGCAAGCCCGGTGCGGTTGCCGACGCGGAAGATGTGGGTATCGATGGCAATGGTCGGCTCGCCGAACGCGACATTGAGGACGACGTTGGCGGTCTTGCGCCCGACGCCGGGCAAGGCTTCGAGCGCGTCACGGTCGTGCGGCACCTGCCCGTCATGCCGTTCGACCAGCAGGCGCGACAGCGCGACCACGTTCTTCGCCTTGGTGCGGTAAAGCCCGATAGTCTTGATCAGGTTGCGCACGCGCGCTTCACCGAGCCTGGCCATCTTTCCCGGCGTATCGGCAAGCTTGAACAAAGCCGGCGTGGCCTTGTTGACGCCGGCATCGGTCGCCTGCGCGGAAAGGACGACGGCAACCAGGAGCGTGAACGGGTTGATATGTTGCAATTCGGTCCGGGGGGTCGGATTGGCCGCGGCGAACCGCCGGAACGCTTCCTTAACCTCGGCATTAGTCCATTGCGGCAGTTCGCCGCGAGTGGCCATTGAATCGGCCTTACGCTGTACTTTACTGTTTCTAACCTTTCGACCAGTGGTTTTGCGCTTCATATTTCTCGTATAGTGAGCGCCATGAACGACGACAACAGCCGCCAGCAGGAGACAAAGGGCGCCGAGCCAACCATCTTTTCAGCACTGATCACCCCGCATCGGTCGCTGGGCCCGACTGGTTTCCTGATATTGATGCTGGCCCTTGGCGGCGTAAGCCTGATCACCGGCCTTGCCTTCATCATGATGGGTGCATGGCCGATCTGCGGCTTCCTTGGGCTTGATGTGCTGTTGGTCTATATCGCGTTCCGCGCCAATTTCCGCGCCGCCCGCGCTTACGAGGAGGTGAAAATCACCGCCTCCGAACTGATCCTGCGCAAGGTCAGTCAACGCGGCAGGGTGCGGGAGTGGACACTCAATCCGGTATGGGTGCACCTCGACCGCATTGTGCACGAGGAATTCGGCATTGAGGGGCTGTTCCTGGTGTCGCAGGGCCGGCGGCTTTCGATTGCCTCGTGTCTTGGGCCTGACGAGAAAGCAAGCTTCGCGCTGGCTTTATCCAACGCGCTCGGCGAAGCCAAGCGCGGTCCGACCCGGACGCTGCTGCAATAGCGCCGCTCGTCCCTGCGCTCTGCCTCCGCTCGCTTAAGAATGAGCGGAAAACCTCGACAAGCCGGCAGAAATCGGGTGGTTTGAGCCACAGCTACAGCTTAGATCGGAGCCGACGATGGAGGCTCCCATGTTGTCACCCGATCGCATGCAAAACCCGATGCCGCTTGCGGCAGCCGCCGCCGACTACGACGTGGTGCGCAAGGCCATCGGCCATATCCGCGGCCACTGGCGCGAGCAGCCAGAGATTCAAACTATCGCCGAAGCGGCCGGGGTCACGCCGACCGAACTGCACCATCTGTTCCGGCGCTGGGCCGGACTGACACCGAAGGCGTTCTTGCAGGCACTGACGCTGCACGGCGCGCGCGAGCTGCTACGCGATTCGGCAAGCGTGCTCGACGCCACCTACGAAGTCGGCCTGTCCGGCCCCGGGCGGCTGCACGATTTGTTCGTCACCCACGAAGCGATGTCGCCCGGCGAATGGAAATCCGGTGGCGAAGGACTGACGATAAAATTCGGTTTTCATCCGTCGCCGTTCGGCAGCGCACTGGTGATGGCGACCGAGCGTGGGCTCGCCGGCCTCGCCTTCGCCGATCCCGGCAAAGAGCGCGGAGCGCTCGCCGACATGAAGGGCCGCTGGCCGCGGGCCAATTATATCGAAGACAGCGCCCGCACGGCGGCGACCGCCAAAAGAATCTTCGAGCCGGCGCAGTGGCAGCCCGAGCAGCCGCTGCGCGTGGTACTGATCGGCACCGATTTCGAGGTACGCGTCTGGGATACACTCCTAAAAATCCCGATGGGCAAGCTTGTCACTTATTCCGACATCGCCGGCAAGATGCGCGCACCGAAAGCTGCGCGTGCAGTCGGCGCCGCGGTCGGCAAGAACCCGGTCTCGTTCGTGGTGCCGTGCCACCGCGTGGTTGGCAAATCCGGCGATCTGACCGGCTATCACTGGGGCATCACGCGCAAGCGCGCCATGCTCGGCTGGGAAGCAGGCCAGGTGGCCACAGCGGCGTAAGTTTCACGCACTGTTGACGTCATGGCCGGACTTGTCCCGGCCATCCACGTCTTTCGGCATTGATTGAGATTAAAGACGTGGATGCCGCGGCGAGCGCGGGCATGACAAAGCGTAAACGCGCGGAGGTTAGAATTTACGCCGCCAAATCCCGGCGCTCCGCCACGCTGGCGTCGGCGTTGAGCCGGTAGATCATCGGTACGCCGGTACCGATTTCACGCGCGACGATCTCAGCGGGCGACAGATTTTCCAGCCGCATGACCAGCGCGCGCAGCGAATTGCCGTGCGCGACCACGATGACGTGGTCGCCGGCCAGAACGCGCGGCAGAATTTCACGATTGTAATAAGGCAGGACGCGCGCTGCGGTGTCTTTCAGGCTTTCACCGCCGGGCGGCGGCACGTCGTAGGACCGCCGCCACAGCTTGACCTGCTCGTCGCCCCATTTGTTGCGCGCGTCATCCTTGTTGAGCCCGGACAGGTCGCCGTAATCGCGCTCGTTGAGCGCCTTGTCCTTCACGACGGCGAGGTTCTGTTGCCCGATCTCTTCGAGGATCAGATCGAGCGAGTACTGCGCGCGGACGAGCACCGAGGTGAACGCAACATCGAAGCTGAGCCCTGCCGCCTTAAGCCGGCGTCCGGCAGCGCGCGCTTCGGCGACGCCTTTTTCAGTGAGACCGACGTCGCGCCAGCCGGTGAACAGATTGAGCTTATTCCATTCGCTCTCGCCGTGGCGCACGAGCACGAGCAGGCGATTACCCATCATCGTCCCCGGTGCTTGCCGCGCGCGTCCGTTTTAATGTGTCAGATTGACCGTGATGGCCTTGCTCTGGGTGTAGCTGTCGAGCATGCCATCGAGCGAGAATTCGCGGCCGATGCCGCTTTCCTTATACCCGCCGTAGGGCTGGCCGAGGCTCTGGCCGACGCCCTGATTAACTTGCACCCATCCGGATTCGATCGCATGCGCGGTGCGCAGCGCGCGGCCGATATCGCGCGACCAGACATAGGCGGCAAGTCCGTAATGGCTGTCGTTGGCCATGCGGATCGCGTCGGCTTCGTCGGTCCACGGAATAGCGACCAGCACCGGCCCGAAAATCTCCTCGCGCGCCAACCGCCAGTCGTTGGCGGCATTGGCGAAGATGGTGGGTATCGCGTAATAGCCTTCGCTGAGTGGGCCCTCTTTCGGCGGCAAGCCGCCGATCACGACACGTCCCGCGCGCTGCTTGAGCCCATCCTCGACGTAGCCGCATACTTTCTTGAACTGCTTTTCGTTGATGATGGTGCCGATGTCGCTTGTCTCATCGAGCGGATCGCCGATCTTGAGCGCTTTGACCTTACGCCCGAGCCGATCGAGGAAGTCATCGAAGATGTCGCGGTGGAGAAACAGTCGCGAGCCCGCGGTACAGGACTGGCTTTGCCGGGTGAAACGCATGGCGCCGATAATGCCGTCGATCACCCAGTCTTCGTTGGCATCCGGAAAGACGATCGAGGGGCTCTTGCCGCCAAGTTCGAGCGATATCGGCACGATCCGGTCGGCGGCGGCGTGCATGACGAGCTTGCCGACTTCGGTCGAGCCGGTGAAGGAGAGCTTGCGCACCAACGGATGGACGGCCAGCGGCGCGCCGCATTCTTCGCCATATCCGGTCAGCACGTTGAGCACCCCCGGCGGCAGGAATTGCTGGCAAACTTCCGCCAGCAACAGAACGCCAAGCGG
>JASHSY010000280.1 GCA_030040825.1 Xanthobacteraceae bacterium | reverse complement strand
ATAGGGGGCGGCCCTGTTTCTGAAATTCATCATATGTGTCGTTGAATTGTAAAAGCTGAATCAGCGGCGCGATTTGGCTTTCAATAAGTCCGGCGCCTTTAGTGAAATCACCGCTCTGGTCTTTGCGGCCCTGGCCAAGCAGTTGGCGAACTCCGTCTATGCCAAGCCGATCAAATTTATCAATGGTCCTCAGAACTGTTAGTCGTCGACTAATATTTGCCTCTCCGCCGAGCCCAATTGCGTCCATTACCCCGTCAAGAATTTTTCGATTGCTTACTTTCACAATGTACGTGCCGCGAGGAATTTTTAGCGCTTCCATGGTGTCGGCGGCCATCATGCACATCTCAGCGTCGGCGGCGGGTGACGCAGAGCCCACCGTGTCGGCGTCGAATTGCATGAACGCTCGGAATCGGCCGGGGCCTGGCTTCTCGTTCCTGAAAACCCAGCCGTAGCGGTAGCTGCGATAGGGCTTCGGCAAATTGTCGAAATTTTCCGCCACGTAACGTGCCAGCGGCGCGGTCAGGTCGTAGCGCAGCGACAGCCATTGCTCGTCGTCGTCCTGGAACGAGAACACGCCTTCGTTCGGGCGGTCCTGGTCGGGCAGGAATTTGCCGAGCGCGTCGGTGTATTCGATCGCCGGCGTTTCCACCGGCTCGAAGCCGTAGCGCTCGTAGACGGTGCGGATCGTGTCCAGCATCGCCCGCGTGGCGGCGATCTCCGCCGGCCCGCGGTCGGCGAGCCCGCGCGGCAGCCGCGCTTTGAGTTTTTTGATCTTGTCGGCCATTTGCCGCCCGCGCTGCATGGGAGGACGGCGCGGTAGGTAGCAGCGGCCGGGCAGGGCGGCAAGGCGAGGCTGCCGCGCAGCCGTTACAGCGTACCGCCGCGCCGTTCAAGCAAGCTTGCGGCGGTCTGGATCTCGGCCTCCAGCAGCGCGAGGTGCCGACGGAGCTGGCCGAGCCGGTCAACAACGGTTTGGACGGTCGACGGCGCCTCATGCGCGGCCGCCGTTGCCTTAACATCCACGTTCGCCGGGACGCCGCGCCGGCAAAAGACCGGTACATAGCTGCCGCGCGGCACATCGATCACGATCAAATCGTCGCGGCCCTCGCCGGAATAGTAGCGGGCCAGCGCATGGCGAAGTCGCCAGGCTTCGACGCGGACGATCGGGTTGGTCTGCGGGTCGAAATCGTCGCGACGGCGGAGTGCTTCGACGGCGATCGTGTAGGCTTTGAGCGTATGGCCGTTGCCGGCGAGGGTGGTTTCCACCACGAACGTCAGAAAGCGGGTTAGGCGGAGCGATCCGCGAAAAGCAGCGCTTTTCGCGATCCGATGCAGGTGCGCGCGGATTTCGCGGCTGGTTGCCGCGGCGGAAGAATGGCGCTGAGTGGCGATCATCTGACCCATCGGCTATCTACGTCTTCAGGTTGTGTATGCGCCTAAATGAAACACGGGCGATCTTCGAATCGGGGTATATTTGCGTCATTGTGACACGCAATCTTTGGTTGAAGTCAATATCCGGAATGCCGAGAGAAAGCGAGAGAGGGGGAGACCGGCTCGCCGCCGGAACTTCAGCGCAACCGTAAGTTTTTTCTCCCAGGTAGCCAGCGGCGCATGCCTTCTCCCGTGTGGCGGAAAATCGCAGGGCGCGACTGGACTGTTTTTGCGCTATAGCGGATTGAAGTCGCAGCGGGTCCGGCCCGCGTTAGACCCAAACTCAGGATAGTGGTTATGGCATCTCCCACCGCCGCCGCTTTTGCACGGCAGACCAACGACCTCGACGCGTTTTGGCTGCCGTTTACACCCAACCGCGCCTTTAAGCGCGCGCCCAAACTGATCGCGCGCGCCAAGGATATGCATTATTTCACGCCCGATGGCCGCGCTGTGCTCGATGCCTTGGCCGGACTTTGGTGCGCAAACACCGGCCATAGCCGCGACCCGATCATTGCTGCGATTACGCGTCAGGCAGCGGAACTCGATTATGCGGCTGCCTTCCACTTCGCTCATCCCAAATCTTTTGAATTGGCGAGTCGTGTGGCGGCGCTGGCGCCGGCTGATCTCAACCGCGTGTTCTTCTGCAATTCGGGCTCGGAGGCGGTCGACACCGCGCTCAAGATCGCGCTCGCCTACCACAATGTGCGCGGGGAGGGGACACGCACCCGCCTGATTGGGCGTGAGCGCGGCTATCACGGCGTCGGCTTTGGCGGCATCTCGGTCGGCGGCATCGTCAACAACCGGAAATTCTTCGGCAGCCTCCTGACCGGTGTCGATCATCTGCCGGCGACGTACAATCGCGAACAACAGGCTTTCACCAAGGGCGAGCCGGAATGGGGCGCACACCTTGCCGACGAGCTCGAGCGGATCGTCACCCTGCATGGCGCTTCGACAATCGCCGCAGCCATCGTCGAACCGATGGCTGGTTCAACCGGCGTGCTGCCGCCGCCCAAAGGTTACCTCGATCGCCTGCGGGCGATCTGCGACAAGCACGGCATCCTGCTCATTTTCGATGAGGTGATTACCGGTTTCGGCCGGCTCGGCTACGCCTTTGCCGCGGAGCGCTATGGCGTGACGCCCGACCTTTTATGCTTCGCCAAGGGCGTGACCTCCGGCGCGGTGCCGATGGGCGGCGTGATCGCGCGCGAAAGTGTCTACGATGCCTTCATGCGCGGGCCGGAGCACGCTATCGAACTGTTCCACGGCTACACCTATTCGGCGCATCCGCTCGCTTGTGCCGCCGGCCTCGCCGCGCTCGACCTTTACCGCGACGAAAACCTGTTCGATCGCGCCAAGCGGCTGGAATCACGGTTTGCGGATGCGGCGATGACGCTCAAGGGGCTGCCCGGCATACTCGATATCCGCACGGTCGGGATTTCCGCCGGCATCGACCTCGCAAGCAAGCCTGACGCTGTGGGCGAACGCGGCTACGCGGCCATGGAGCACGCATTCCACGACGAGGATATGGTGATCCGCGTTACCGGCGACACGTTGGCGATTGCGCCGCCGCTGATCGTCAGCGAGGCGCAAATCGGCGAAATCTTCGAGAAGACGGCGCGGGTAATCCGAACGATCATGTAGGCCGCCTGGGCACCTGCGGACTTGCGGCGGCGCGGCGCTTGTGGACACTGATACCGTCCGGACCCGAATCGCAGTGCGGTGAGTTGATCCGGGCGCGGGGTCAGCAATGGTGCGCATCAGCGCCATTTTTATCGCGGTCTGCATGGCGCTTATCGCCGCATCGATCGGCGCCGTGCTCTATTTGCGTTTCGGCTTTAAGGCCGCCGATGCCGCCTTGGTCGCGCTCGGGGTGCTGTCCGTGCTCGCCCTCTATAACGCCGTCGCCGGGCGCAAAAACGACCGTGCGGAAGTAAACAACCAGGTATCCAGCCTAGCCCGCGGTTCCGGCGATATCGCCCGTCAAGTCGGCGAATTCGGCCGCCGGCTCAGCGTGGTGGAGAGCAAGGTCGAAACTGCGCTCGACAAAGCGCAAAACACGGCACAGCCGCTCGCCACCGAGATCGAGGAGCTTTCGCGCCTGGTCAAACAACTGGCGGAATCGGTGGCGCAGCACGACCTCGCATTGGCGCGCGTGCCGGAAGATGAGCAACCGCTCCCGGCTGCCAGCGCCGACGTGTTGGCTGCCGCCGCGAATGCGGCCGAACAGAGCGGGATTACGACGCCGATCCTGCGCAAGATTCCGGCGTTCAGCGGCCTCGACCGTGACAGCGTCATTACGCTGATAGGCAACGCCATCGAAAGCCAAAGAATCGATCTTTACCTGCAACCGATCGTCACGCTGCCGCAGCGCAAAGTTCGTTATTACGAGGCGATGTCGCGGCTCAATGCCGGCAACGGCGACTTGGTGTCGGCTGCCGATTTCCTTCCCTACGCGGAAGCCGGCGCGCTCATGCCGAAGCTCGACAACCTTTCAATTCTGCGATGCGTTCAGGTTGTGCGCCGCTTGTTGCTTAAAAACCGTGAAGTCGGCCTGTTCTGCAATCTCGCCGGGGCGACGCTGACCGATGCGGGATTCCCGCAATTGCTGGAATTCGTCGAAGCCAACCGCGCGATCGCACCTTCGCTGGTGTTCGAATTCGCCCAGAGCGCGGTCCGCGCCATGGGGCCGATCGAGCACGAGAGCTTGGCGGCGCTGGCCGAGCGGGGATTCCGGTTCTCCATGGACAATCTCACCGATCTTCGCGTCGAACCGCGCGAACTGACCGAGCGGGGTTTCCGCTTCATCAAAGCTCCGGCCGCCGTGTTGCTCAATCGGGTCAGCGCCTCCGCCAACATCCATCCCGCCGATTTTTCAAATTTGCTTGGCCGCTTCGGCATCGATCTCATCGCCGAGCGGATCGAGAGCGAAGCGACGGTAGTCGATCTCCTCGACTACGACGTGCGTTTCGGCCAGGGCTTTTTGTTCTCACCGCCGCGACCGGTGCGAGCGGAGGCGCTGCAGGGTGTCACGAGCGAGGCCGGCAAGAGCGAGCCGGCCGCATCCAACGAACCGACGGACGATGTCGCGGCTACCGCGCGCGGCATTCTGGCCCAGCTGGCGCGCGTCGGCGCCGGCCGCCACTGACCCGGTCCAACACCATTGCCCAAGATTATCGAGAAATTTGGCCCGTTGGCCGGCGCCTATGACGTGTTGCTCTGCGACGTGTGGGGCGTGGTGCATAACGGCGTTACCGCTTTTTCGGCGGCCTGCGACGCGCTCACCCGTTTTCGGATGGGCGGCGGTACGGTGGTCCTTATTACCAACGCGCCTCGTCCGGGCGTATCGGTACAAGAATTCCTCGATGACGTAGGCGTCCCACGCGAAGCCTACGACACCATCGTAAGTTCAGGTGAGGTGACGCGTGCCGTCATCGTGACGCGGCCAGGCCAGCGGGTATTTCACCTCGGGCCGCAGCGCGACCTGCCGATTTTCGACGGGCTCGATATCGACTTCGCGCCGGTCGAGGCTGCCGATTATGTGGTGTGCTCCGGACTGATCGACGACACGGTCGAAACGCCCGACAACTATCGCGAGATTTTGTCAGCCATGCGCGCCCGCGCGCTGTTCATGGTCTGCGCCAATCCGGATATTTTTGTCGAGCGCGGCGACACGCTGGTTTATTGCGCCGGTGCGCTTGCCGATAACTACGTGGCGTTGGGAGGTGAAGTGCTCTACTGCGGCAAGCCGCACGCGCCAATCTATCAAGCCGCGCTCACCGAGGCTGGGGTGCTGCGCGGGGCGGTGCCGCCGCGGTCGCGGGTCCTGGCGATCGGCGATTCGATACGAACCGATCTGAAGGGCGCCGCATCCTTCGGCATCGATTATCTGTTCGTCGTCTCCGGTATCCACGCCGAGGAACTCGGCGGTCGCGAGGCCCCAAGCATTGCAGGACTTGATGCGGCGTTTGCGGCCGCCAACGTAGCGCCGGCCGCAGTTATGCGACGGCTCGGATGGCGAAAGCGGTAAACGATGCGATTCTAACATTCGCGGCGGTTTTCGGCACCCTCTTATGCGAATGTTAGAATCAAATGGACCACTAGCGGAATATGATGCTCGTGGAGCTTTGAATCTGACATTCGC
>JASHSY010000279.1 GCA_030040825.1 Xanthobacteraceae bacterium | reverse complement strand
ACGAACGAAACCAACATGATGCCGAAGATGGTCGGAACCATGAACAGGATGCGGCGGATGATGTAAGCAGTCATATTCTTACTCTTTTCCCTCCCCAACAACGGGACGGGAGCGGATTAGGTCTATCCTGCCCGACCGATTTTCGCTGCTTTATTGCGATCGTACCACCAAGTCTCAGGAATGCCGCGGAAGTAACGCGGCTGCGCCGGCGGCCGGCCGAAAACGTCCCAATAGGCGATCCAGTGCGACGCCTTATACCAGTGCGGAATCCAGTAGCGGCCCGCGCGTAGCACGCGGTCGAGCGCGCGGCAGGCGGTAACCAACGCCGGTCGGGTGGGTGCCGCGATGATAACATCGATCAGGGCGTCGATAGCGGGGTCGGCGATCCCGGCAAGATTATTCGAGCCCTTCAGCACAGCTGCCTGCGAGGAGAAGAACGAGCGCAGTGAGTCGCCCGGGGTCGATGAGAAGCCGAAGCGATCAACGGTGATATCGAAGTCAAAGTCGTCGCGCCGGGCGCGATATTGCACCGGGTCAACGATCCGCAGCGAGGCGTCGATGCCAAGCGTACCGAGATTTTTGATAAACGGCATATGATGCGGCTCGAAGGTCGGCTCGTCGATCAGAAATTCGATGTTGATCGGCTCGCCACTCGGCAAAACCCGTTTGCCGTCCTTGATGGCGCAACCGGCGTCTTTTAGAAGCTGCGAAGCTTTGCGCAGCAAGGCGCGGTCCTGTCCTGATCCGTCGGAAACCGGCGGCACATACGGCGCGCCGAATACCTCGTCAGGAACCCGGCCGCGGAAGGGCTCAAGCAGCTTGAGCTCGTCCGCTTTCGGAAGGCCGACCGCCATCATGTCGGAATTCTGGAACACCGAAACCGTGCGGTCGTACGACGAATACATGATGGTCTTGTTGGTCCATTCAAAATCGAAAGCATCGCAGAGCGCTTCGCGCAACCGCGGATCGGTGAATTTCGCGCGCCGCGTATTGATAAACCAGCCTTGCGCACCGGATGGCGTGTCGTCCGGCAAGACGTCTTTCTTGACACGCCCGTCCTTGATGGCCGGGAAATCATAACGGGTCGCCCAGGTGCGCGAGGTGAATTCCTCCCGGAACAGGTAGTTGCCGGCGGTGAATCCTTCGAAGCCGACCTCACGATCGCGGTAGTATTCAAAGCGCACGACGTCAAAATTGTTCTGGCCGCACGACACCGGCAGTTCGGCTCCCCACCAATCCTTAACGCGCTCGAATTCGATGTAGCGCCCGACTTCAAAGCGGCCCACTTTGTAGGGGCCGGACCCGAGCGGCGTTTCGAGCGTGGATTCGTCGAAGCGTTTGGTCGAATAGTAAGCGCGCGAGAAAATTGGCAGGCCCGCGACCATAAGCGGCACGTCGCGCGCCCGGCTCGGCGTGAAAGTAGCGACCACGCTGACATCGTCGTCGACTTTGGCGCCGACAAAATCACGCAGCGACTGGGTGATCAGTGGGTGGCCTTTCTCCTTAAGAATGTTCAGCGAGAACGCCACATCGTGGGCGGTGAGCCGCGTGCCGTCATGGAATGTGGCTTCGGGCCGGATGTAGAAACGGTAGCTCGTGCCGTCGGTCGAGCGCCGAACTTTCGCGGCGGCGAGGCCGTACATGGCATCGGGCTCGTCGCCCGAGCGCGCCATCAGCGTGGCAAAGGTAAGTTCCATGCCCTGCGCTGCGTCGCCCTTGAGAATGTAGCTGTTGAGCGAGTTGAAAGTCAGGAAGTTCTGATTGTATTGCCGGTTCGGTCCGATCTGGGAGAACACGCCACCTTTCGGCGCCTGCGGATCGACATAGCGGAAGTGGGCAAAATCCGCCGGATAGGCGAGGTCGCCAAACGCCGAGAGGCCGTGCGATTCAATCTCGTCGGCGTGCACAGTGCGCAAGCCCGCGCCGGCGGCGGCCGTCGCGCCGGCGACGAGCGTCAGAGCGCGCCGGCGAGTCATCGCGGGGATGCCTAAGGTTCGGCTGGCGTGGTCGCCGATCACTAGCGGCTTCCTGTTTGCGCCGCCTTACCGGCGTCCCACCACCACAGTATCGGAAACGAAGCCGCCCCGTATTTCGGCAGCGGCTCGGGATGGCCGAACCTGTCCCAGCGGGCGCTGCGCACTTTGCCGTAGGACCATTGCGGTACGACGTAATGATTCCACAACAGGACGCGATCGAGCGCATGCGTTGCCGCAACCAGATCGTCGCGGCTCTTGGCGAAAATAACCCTGTCGATCATGGCGTCGATTGCCGGATTCTTGATGCCGATCAGGTTGAGTGAGCCCGGTTGATCGGCGGCCTGCGATCCCCAATAACCGCGTTGCTCGTTGCCGGGCGAAAGTGATTCACCCCAAGCCTGAGTGATAATGTCGAAATCCCAGCCGCGCAGCCGGTTTTCATACTGGGCATCGTCGACTGTTCGCACGCTTACCGTGACGCCGAGCCGATCAAGCGACGGCTTGTAGAACAAAAACACGCGTTCGAAGCTTGGATCGTCGGCCAGGAATTCGACCGTATAAGGTTCGCCGGTTTTGGTATTGACCAGCCTTTCATTGCGCACTTCGTAGCCGGCCTCGCGGAACAGCCGCACTGCTTCCCGCAAATTTCCGCGCACGGCTTGCGGGTTGCCGCCGACCGGATTCGTGTAAGCCGTGGTGAACGCCTCGGGCGGGACCTTGTCGCGCACCGTTTCGAGTAGTTCGAGTTCGCGGCCAACCGGCAATCCGCTGCAAGCAAGCTCGGTGCCCTGGAAATAGCTGGCGATGCGTTTGTACTGCCCGAAAAAAATCTGCTTGTTCATCTCTTCGAAGTCGAAGGCAAAATTAAACGCTTGCCGCACGCGCGGGTCCTGGAACTTGGCGCGGCGAATGTTGAAGGCGAAAGCCTGCATCACGCCGACATTGTTGATGGGAAATTCTTCGCGGATTACGCGTTTTTCGTTGACTGCTGGAAAGTCGTAGGCAGTCGCCCAATTCTTGGCGCTGTTCTCGGTACGCCAGTCGACAGTGTCGGCCTTGAATGCTTCCAGTGCAACCGTCATGTCGCGAAAATATTCATAACGCAATTCGTCGAAGTTATCGCGGCCGACATTGACGTTGATCTTTTCACCCCAATGATCGCTGACGCGCTGGTAGACGATATTGCGGCCCGGCGAAAACTCCTTGATCCGATAGGCGCCCGAGCCCAGCGGCGGTTCGAGCGTGGTAGCGCCAATGTCGCGCTTCTTGCCGCTGGCGTCGGTGCCCTCCCACCAATGCTTGGGCAGGACGAGAATCTGGCCGACAATCTGGGGCAGCTCGCGATTGCCCGGTGAATCGAAGGTGAAGACAATGTCGCGGTCGCCGGCCTTTTCCGCCTTGACCACGTGGCGGTAGTAGGCGGCGAGCTGCGG
This sequence comes from Xanthobacteraceae bacterium, assembly GCA_030040825.1. Classification (GTDB taxonomy): domain Bacteria; phylum Pseudomonadota; class Alphaproteobacteria; order Rhizobiales; family Xanthobacteraceae; genus BOG-931. Next base: position 2,046 of record JASHSY010000279.1, on the reverse strand, counting down.
ACTGTATGTTTTGAACGTTTCGAACGAGAAGATCACGTCTTCCGGCGTTACCGGCTTGCCGTCATGCCATTTCGCCTCGGTGCGCAGCCGGTAGGTGACGGACGAGAAATCGTCCGGATAGCGGACTGCCTCGGCGAGGAGGCCATATTCGCTGGAGACCTCGTCGAGCGCCGAAGCCAGCAACGTGTCGTATATAAAATCGATTCCCGTCGCCAGCGCGCCTTTGACGCCGGCAACCGCGATGTTGAAATTGTCGTAGGTGCCGATTGCGATCTGGCGCGCGACGCCGCCCTTCGGCGCTTGGGCATTGACGTAGTCGAATTGCTTGAAGCCCGGTGGATACTTCAGATCGCCGAACAACGAGGCGCCGTGGCGCCATGCTGGTTCTGATGCGGGTTCCTCGGCCGCCCGCGCGGCAGAGGCGAAGCCCGGCAACGGCAGACGGCTAGCGCCGAATGCGTAGAGGGCAGTGGTGACTAAGGTTCGGCGGTTCACGGAACGGGCACTCCTTTGGATTTTTGCATGTCACACGCCACCAATGACAGACTGTTAGGGCCTGGCATATCTGCCAACCTGCGATGTGGCCCAACCCGTTGACACTCAATCGCGGTGACGTTGACTAGGTGCTTTTCATTTGCGGCACCAGCGCGCTTGCGCGTAACGCGACGAAATGGACTTCACATCCCCGTGCACGAGGATCAAAAACGCCGTGAACCGTTATTCTTTCGCGGCTGGCGCTGGGGCTTTGGGTTCCACAGGCGCTGCGGCGGCGGGCGAATTGGCCGTGCCGCCGCCAGGCGGCGATGCGGATGTGGCCGCTGGCGGCGCAGAAGACTTGGGCAGCGGCACCGGATTCTTCGACAATGAATCGAGATAAGCGATGACGTCAGCGCGCTGCTTCTCGCTCGACAGTCCGGCAAATGTCATGGCCGTGCCAGGAACCATGGCGCGCGGGTCGGTAATCCATTTGTTCAATTCGTCAAACGTCCAGGTACCGGTCAATGCCTTCAACGCGGCCGTGTAGTTAAAGCCGGGAGCGGAGGCGATCTTGCGGCCGACAACGCCATACAGATCCGGGCCGATTTTTGGGCCCTGGCCTTCCTGGAAATTGTGGCAAACCGCGCATTGTTTGGCGATTTCAGCGCCATGCTCGGCTGAAGCGCTGGCCAACAGCGCCTCGATTGGCTGTTCGGCCGGTTTCGCCGCGGTCTTTGCTCCCCCTGAAGTCTCTTCCTTGACGGCGATTTCATAGCCGGGCTTCGCCGCGACCGGGGGCGTAAACAGCGCGTTGGCAGCGATATGCACCACCAGCAGAACGAGGCAGGTACCCAGCAATGCACCAAGAATCTTGTTGATTTGGAAAGAATTCACGGCTGAATAGCTCCGCGACGGCACGGTAGAGGGGTAATGCACAAATAGCCGTTTTGCCGCACCTCTCGCAACCCGTATAAGCGACGCCCAGTGCGGCGGATTTGCCTGATCGATGGCTGACGTTCTCATTCTTATACCGGCCCGCATGGAGGCGACCCGGTTGCCAGGCAAGCCGCTCGCCGACATTGCCGGCAGGCCGATGATCGAGCATGTGTTGCGCCGCGCCGAAGCGGCGGCCGTCGGCCCGGTCGTGGTCGCGACCGATTCGCCGGAGATCGAGGCGGCGGTGCAGAAGGCCGGCGGCCGCTCCGTCATGACCAGTACCGACCACGCCTCCGGCTCGGATCGTATCTACGAGGCGCTTGGCAAGCTCGATCCGGGCGGCCGAATACAGATTGTCGTCAATGTCCAGGGCGATCTGCCGACGCTGGCTCCCACCGCAATTGCCGAAGCCGTGGCGGTGCTCACCGACCCGGCCGTCGACATTGCGACCGCCGCGGCGGAGATTAGGACCGCCGAAGAACGCGACAGCGCCGGCGTGGTTAAGGTGATTGGCAGCCCGATCGGTCCGGCGCGGTTGCGGGCGCTTTATTTTACTCGCGTCACGGCTCCTTACGGTGAAGGTCCGCTCTACCATCACATCGGACTTTACGCATTCCGGCGCGCGGCGCTCGA
>JASHSY010000278.1 GCA_030040825.1 Xanthobacteraceae bacterium | reverse complement strand
CCCATTGCGGTGAAGCCATCCGCGTCGAGCACTGGGTCGTCGCGCAACGTCAGGGGCAGGTTGCGGCACTCAACATGCTTGGCCATCGCGCACCGTTCACTGCCGTTCCGTTTTTCTGGAGTCAGCATTACGACGTTCCGATCAATTACGTCGGTCACGCCGAGACATGGGACGAAATCGCGGTCGACGGCGACATCCCAGGCAAGGACGGTCTCCTGCGGTTCAAGCGCGGTGGGCGGGTACTCGCCGTAGCCTCGATCTTCCGCGACGTGGCCAGCCTTCAGGCTGAGGTGGCGATGGAGCGGGCTGCCGCTGTGTAAGCTGCGGCCCGGACCGCCGGAGGCGCTCGAACGGCCAAAGCGCGGCTTGTTCGGCGCGCGGGCTACGGCTACATACGGCGCGAGGCGACGCTCAAGCTAACTCGGTCTTTGCGGAGAGGTGGCAGAGTGGTTGAATGCACCGCACTCGAAATGCGGCATACGGGCAACCGTATCGGGGGTTCGAATCCCTCCCTCTCCGCCACCGCCAAGCGTGTCCGGCCCGGACACAGAGGTAACGGAACGTACCTAAGACATGGGTGACAACCTCGGACCGAAAACAAACGTGCTCCTCTAGCGAGTGCTGTGGATTCGAATCCTTCCATCTCCGTCACCGAACTGATCGGATTTGTTGTTGTAGCGGGACCATCAACCATCATGTCCGAAACGCCGACCGCAGCCGACCTGGATCGTCAGCTCTCGACAATCGTGGTCGCAGCGCAGCAGAAAGCGCGCGCGGAAAGCGCTCGCCTGAAAAGCGAATTTGCCGCGCATCGCGCGGCTCGCAGCCCGCGACTTATCATCGTTGTTGCGCAGCGCATGGACGCCATTCACAAGCAGACGCTTATCGAAGCGATGCCGGTCGTTCTCGATTTCGCCAAGCGAATGCAGACTGACATTGAACAGATTGCCGCATCGATACGCCGTTGCCTTGAGGACCTTGCCAAGAACTTGCTCGCCGAAATTCCCCCGGCCGGCCACGAAGCCGAACAGCTGCGGTTCCGCACCCAATACGGCCAGGTCTTTGAGCTGCGCTTGGACCGCGCATTTCGTGACGTTGAGGTCGCGCTTGTCCGAGACCGTTCTGTCGCAGCGGATCCGCAAACCGGTCAAAGCCAGGCTTTGCGGCTGCTAAAAGGTCTCCACGACCGCGGACGGGACCGCAGCGAGATAATTCCCGTAGCTAAACTGGGCCAGGAGGTCGGCTTGAGCGAACCGGAAGCGCAGTCTGCTTGGCGTTACCTGAGGGACAGCCGCCTCATCGAAACGTTTCACATTCCGTATACTGCGCGCATCAATCCTGACGGGTTTGATGCTCTTGAAGCCGCGCGTCGCGATCCGGATCGCCCCAGTCGAGCATTCCCCTTGGTCAGCTTCAACGCCGCGCACAGCGGCACCATTGTCGGCGCTCAACAAGCCGGAGCGCAGCCCGCGCCGAATTCGACCGGGGCCGGCAGTGCTCAGGACGACTCCGACCTTGCGTTTCTGGTGCGGGAATTTGCCGCCCATTTCGAAGAGCTGGGACTTGAAGCAGGCCAGAAACAGACAGCGAAGGCACAACTCGCGGTCCTGCAAGCCCAGTTGGCCGGCGAACCGAACATGGGGAGAGTTCAGCAGGCCGGCAGCGCACTCCGAAACATCACCGAAGATGCCATCAACGACCATGTTGCCAAGGCTGGGCAGCAGACGGTTTGGCATAGGATTTCTGCGATCATGTCGGCGGAGTTCTAGGCGGTTTGCTGTTTCAGTTCGCCGCGTTGACTAGGGCTATTCAGGCGCTGACGGGTGCCAAAAAGCGCTCGACATAACCGAGATATCCGACTTACCGCTCCCGTGCATGCCGACAGCAAAACTAAAAACGACACCGATCACGTACAGGATCGCCAACGCGGTCCATAGATATCTGCCGGTCCTGTGCTGCCGTGGTGTCCCGGTCTCGATCACGCATTGACCCCCTTACGCATCGGCGGCAGGTAAGAATCCTGTAAGCCCATAAATTATCGGATATAAGCGAATTACAAAATAACGAGCATTCCGACTACCGGCCGTTTCTCAAACCTGCGGCAGCCACGCCCACGGTCGGCGTTTGCGGTCGGCAGCTGTGAACGCGGCGATCTTCTCACGGTTGCTGTGTGTGAGATCGATGTCGTCCCAGCCGTTGAGCAGCTGATTGCGGCTGACCGGATCGATGGCAAAGGAAAAGCTGCGATTGCCGCGAGCGATAATCTGTTGTTCGAGATCGACCGTCACCGGCATGTCCGGATCGGCGGCGATCGCCGCTGCAAGCTCGGTGACCTCGGTTTCCGCCAGGACGGCGGCGAGAAAGCCGTTCTTGACCGCGTTCTGCGCAAAGATGTCGCCGAACGAGGGCGCAATCACGCAGCGGATGCCGGCCTCGTAGAGCGCGTAAACCGCCGCCTCGCGCGACGAGCCGCCGCCAAAGTTGCGGCCTGCAATCAGAATCTTCGCCTCGCGATAAATCGGCGAATTCAGGGGAAAATCGGGCTTCAGCTTGCCGGCGGCATCGCGCCGCAAATCCTGGAACAACGCCTGTCCAAGCTCCGGCGAGCGTGGCAACCGCAAATAACGCCCGGGCAGGATTTGATCGGTATTGACGTTGGATAAATTGAGCGGACAGGCCTTGGCGGCGAGGCGAACAAACTTTTCCATTGAGCCTCCTACGGCGCGCGGCCGGCCAGCAGCGGACGAACGTCGGCGAGGTGACCGGTGACCGCCGCCGCGGCGACCATCGCCGGCGACATCAAGTGTGTGCGTGCGCCCGGTCCCTGCCGGCCGCGGAAGTTGCGATTGGTGGTCGAGGCGCAGCGTTCGCCGGGTGGTACGAGGTCGCCGTTGAGCCCGAGGCACATCGAGCAGCCGGCGTCTGCCCATTCCAAGCCGGCATCGCGGAAAATCCGGTCGAGGCCTTCCTGCTCCGCCTGCCGCTTTACTGTGGTCGAGCCGGGCGAAACCAGGCCAGGCACCTTGCTGCTGCGCCCGGCGAGCACGGCGGCGGCGGCGCGCAAGTCTTCGATGCGCGCGTTGGTGCACGAGCCGATGAAGACCCGGTCCACTGTAATCTCTGTAAGCTTCTTGCCTGGCGCGATCCCCATATAGTCGAGCGCTTCGCGCAGATATTTGGCGCGCACGGGATCGGTCTCGCCGGCGGGGTCCGGCACATGAGCGTCGATCGGTAGCGCGTCGTCTGGCGTGATGCCCCAGGTGACGATCGGTGCGATCATGTTCGCGTCGAGCATCACCTCGCGGTCGAACGACGCGCCGGGATCGGAAACGAGCCTGGACCAGGCTTCGACCGCTTGCTCGAAGGCCGTACCGCGCGGTGTGTAAGGACGGCCCCGCAAATACGTAAACGTCGTTGCGTCGGGGGCGACCATGCCGCAGCGGCCGCCGGCTTCGATCGACATGTTGCACAACGTCATGCGTCCTTCCATCGACAGCGCCGCAATCGCGCTGCCGGCGAACTCCACGGCGTGGCCTTGAGCGCCGTCGGCGCCGATGCGGGCGATAATTGCGAGCGCGATGTCCTTGGCGCCGACGCCCGCAGTGGTCTTTCCGCCTACGGTCACGCGCATGCGCTTCGGCTTTTTCTGCCACAGCGTTTGCGTCATCAGCACATGCGCGACTTCGGAAGCGCCAATGCCGAAGGCGTAGGCGCCGAACGCGCCATGGGTCGAGGTATGGCTGTCGCCGCAGACGATCAGCAGTCCCGGCAAGGTCAGCCCCTGCTCGGGCCCGACGACGTGCACGATGCCCTGACGCGGATCGCCAAGTCCAAAGAGCTTGATGCCGCTCTCCGTTGTGTTTTTTTCAAGCGTGCGCACCATCGCCGCGATGTCGGGATCGGCAATCCTACCGCCGCGACCGCGCGTCGGCACGTAATGATCGGCAATGCCGAAGGTTAGGGCGGGCTCCGCCACCGCACCGCCGCGCTCATGCATTTGTGTAAACGCGTGGAACGAACCTTCGTGTACATAGTGGCGGTCGACCCAGAGCAATGCTGCTCCGTCCTCGCGCCGAGTGATCGCGTGTGCCGACCACATTTTGTCGATCAAAGTTTGCGGCTCGTCCATATGGGTCGATGTGCCTCAGGGCCTAGTGGTCCGATTCTAACATTCGCATCCGGGTTCGGTACGCTTTCATGCGAATGTTAGAATCAAAGGACCACTAGCAAATATCAGCTCTAGTGGAGCTTTGGATTTGACATTCGCTCCACGAGTTCGGGGCTGGAATAGCGAATGTCCAAATCCGCTCCACTAGTGGACTTGTCGAGGGTCGCGGGTATTGTATGCTGAAACGGTATTTCCACGCAGAGCTGTTGCAATAATAAAGACGCGGTCTGACGCGTCGTGCCAATCGGAGGATCTACGTCATGTTGGAGCAGAAACAACCACTCAGCCGCCGCCGTTTCCTCGCGAGCACGGCGCTCGGTGCGGCGGCCGCTGCATCCGGCAGTTTGGTCGCGCCCGCTGTTCTTCGCGCGCAAACGCCCGGCGTAAAGATCGGACTGTTGCATCCGGTCACCGGTGCATTGTCCTATTCCG
>JASHSY010000277.1 GCA_030040825.1 Xanthobacteraceae bacterium | reverse complement strand
TTTCGTCCCAGGCCATCGCGCTTGCTGCAGCCGTAAGCGCTAAACTGGGTGACCGCGTCATTGCCGAAATTGAGCACCTTGGAAAACTGGAGGGCTCAAATCATAAGGGTGCTGGAACGCGGCTTCGTTATGAATATCGCCGCCACGGCCGCGGAGCGCGACAATTTAGCCGCAAAAATCGAATGACGGCAGCATCCATAGTTGCCTGGTGATCGATCTGTCGGTTTCCGGCGCTGCGGTTTCGGCCGAGACCGTGCCGGATATCGGGACGGTTCTGGCAGTTGGAAAAATCATCGGGCGCGTTGTCCGGCATTTGCAAGGTAGCTTCGCCGTCCACTTTGTTGAGTGTCAAAGCCCCGACGAAGTTGAGAAAAAGCTGAAGTCCAATTGACGCGTCGATTTATTGCCGCGACAGCTCGACCGAAAACTCACCATTGCGAATGCGGGGAGCAAAATTCTCGGCGTAACGGGCGGTAGCTTCTTCGCCGTAAGTCGAAATCAGCTCGGCAAGAGCGAGAAACAGCGCAGTTTGCGCCAGGCAATCGCCGTCGACGCCTTCGTGATGTGCGTCCGTCCATGCGCCCTGCAAGTGGCCCAGCGCCAAGCGCTTCTGCTCATGGTCCGCCGCTGCATCGTGTGCCGCCGGAATTTGTGTCGCTATGTTCATGAAGTCACTTTATCGCCGGCGCCCGGCCCGCGTCCCTGTCGAAGCCACGTTAGCATGCTGCCCGCGGGCGCTAAGTCGAACCTTGAGGAAGGGTTAATTCGAGAGCTAATTCCGTTAGATAGGCTCGCGATGCAGCCTCGAAGGCCGCGCCGGAAAAAGCGCCGGTCAGTTGGCGTAGCGCGCGGTGATATCGCGGGCGATCTTGGCGCCTTCTTCCAGGTAGCGGCGGATGGCGAAATGAGCCGCCGGCGTACAGGTGCGGTAGCTCTGTTGAAAAGCGCGATAGCCGCGATTGAAGCTTGCCACCATTTGATTGCGCCGTTCGCCCGCCGGCGCTTCAGCCTCGATCAGCGTCTGCGCTTCGTTGCGCCATTTCTGCCCTTCATTCGAACCGCAGATCCCGCGCAGGAAATGCAGCGAGCCGAGAATTTCGGCCAACCGCTGCAAGTCGCCATCGTACGGCGCGGGCGTTGTTCTCGCCAGCGTCGGCGCGGCTGGCGGCTGTCCTTGGGTCTGGCCCGGCCGGCCGGGAATTGGCGGCTGGCCCGGTCGCGGCGGCGCCGGGAACGGCACTTGCGGCTGCGCGGGCCGGGCCGGTTGCTGAGGCTGCGGCGGCTGTTGAAACTGGAACTGTGGGGGTTGCTGTTGAAAAAAGCCCTGCGCGCCGGCGGGCCCGGCGGCAAGGCAGAGGCAAAGCGAAAGAATGATCGGGTGTCGGCGCATGGGATTGCCGCAAGACCTACGCTGGACTTGGCCGGTCTGCCAAGCCGGTGAACGGAGCTTGATTGAGGCGCCAGCCTTACCGGCCCGCAAGGCACTCGCGTGCCGCGGCAACGATTTCGGCCAGGCCCTCGGTTGTTTCGAGTTCCGATAATTGCGACGGCGGTAGCCAATGCGCCTCGCTCAATTCCTCGTTGAGCGCGACTTCGCCGGCGATCCAGTGCGCGGCGAATGGCAAAATTACGAAATGTCGCTCGATCCGCCCGCCGTCATCGCGGCTGATCACCTGCCGATAGCCAGCCAGCGCCAGCGGTTTGATGTCGAGCCCGGTTTCCTCCCGGACTTCGCGGATCGCCGCCTGTTCGAGGGTTTCGCCCAGCTCGACACCGCCGCCCGGCAGCGTATAGAGGCCGTGCGCGGGCGGTCGAGCGCGGCGGACGATCAGCACGCGGTCGCCGCGAAAAATGGCGGCACTGACCGCGAGATAAGGCCGCGTCGGATAATTGCGCGCCTGCGTGCTGGTGCTGGTCAAAAGCCGATCCTATTTGGCTAATATCGCCGCGATTGCTCGTGGTCGAAAGAGCTTACCCCAATGTGCGCGCGTTATGTCATCACCTCGCCGGCTGCCGCGATCCGGGCGCTATTCGGTTACACGGAGCAGCCCGATTTTCCGCCGCGCTACAACGTAGCGCCGACCCAGCCGATCCCGGTCGTGCGGCTCGATGCCGGCAAGCGTTCGTTTGCGTTGCTGCGCTGGGGGTTCGTGCCGGCCTGGGTCAAGGATCCGCGAACCTTTTCGCTTCTCATCAACGCGCGTGGCGAAAGCGTGCTCGACAAGCCCTCGTTTCGCAACGCCATGCGCCGGCGGCGTTGTCTCATTCCCGCCGATGGTTTTTATGAGTGGCATGACGGCACGCCGCGGCGGCCGTATTTCGTCCGCGCCAGATCCGGCGGACCGCTCGCCTTTGCCGGATTGTGGGAGACCTGGACCGGTCCGAACGGCGAGGAGATCGACTCCGCCGTCATCGTCACCACGCGCGCAAACCGCACGCTCGCGGCGATTCACGGCCGCATGCCGGTTATCGTAGCGCCGGAGGCGTTCGACCTTTGGCTTGATTGCGCCAAAGTCGATGCTGCAACCGCCGCGGCGTTGATTGTGCCGGCGCCTGACGATCGGCTGGAGTGTTACGAGGTGTCGACTGCGGTCAACCGCGCAGCTAACGATTTTCCCGAGTTGATCGCGCCTGCTCCGCCGCAAGGTGGTCCAACTACGCCGGCGACAGCTACGCCGGCGACAGCTACGACGGTCAAGCACAAAAAGCCCAACGATCAGCCTTCGCTATTTTAGCAAGCTCGGCTCGACCGCGAGCAAGTTGCGCGCGCTCGGCGGCGGTCTTCGCATCGGGACCTCGTCGCCGACGGAGTGTGTATTCCACACAAAACCTGCGAGGAATGCCAAGCGGCAACGAAAGCTGCATTAACCGCCCCAGGTATTCCAAGGCCCGGCAAGGGGAACCATCGCCGCTCAATGCCGTTGGGATTTGCACTGACAGACGCCCGGCGGCTCCCTCAGCCGGACTTGCAGCGGAATAGACGTGGCCAATCGATTCACCACCGCACGATCAATGGAAACGACTCCGAGCTGGAGGCATTCAACGAATGCAGCCGTCGCAGTCGCGGTCGCGCTGATGGCGCTGCTGATGGCTCCTGCCGCATACACCGCGGATATTCAAAGGTCTGCCAAGCACCCCACCGAGGCGAAGGCCCCACGCGACGCGGGTGATCCGATTATGGCGATCGTGTCGCTCAAGAGTCAGCAGGTGACCATCTACGACGCCGACGGCTGGATCATGCGTGCGCCGGTGTCGACCGGCATGACAGGACGCGAAACACCGGCCGGCGTCTTTAGCATCGTGGAGAAGGATAAGGATCACCACTCGAACCTCTATGACGATGCTTCGATGCCGAACATGGAGCGCCTTACCTGGTCGGGGATCGCGCTGCACGGCGGTCCGCTGCCCGGATATGCGGCCTCGCACGGCTGCATACGGATGCCCTACAGCTTTGCGGAAACGTTGTTCAGCAGGACGCAGATCGGCATGCGTGTCATCATTGCGCCGGACGACGCAAAACCGGAGAAATTTTCCGACCCGGCCTTATTTGTTCCCAACGCTGAGGCTCTTGCCGGCGCGCGAACGCGCGCCGAAACGCTCGCGCGCGAAGCGGTCGATGCCGCCAAGACGGCCGCGCAGGCAAAGGACGCTGCCGCTACTGCTGCGCGTGTCGCGGCGGCTGCTGCGGGATCGGTGCACAGGCTGGAAGCGCTCAAGACCCGTGCCGATGCCGCGGTCGCGTATGGCGATAAATTGCTTGCCGGCGCCAAAACCGAGCAAGCCACATCGCGGGCGGAGGAACTCAAGGAGAAAGCCGCCGCCCAGGCCGCGGACGCTGCGGCTCAGCTCGACTCGGCCAAGGCCGAGGCAAAGACCAAGCTTGATGCGGCGACAGCGGCCGAGGATGCAGCCGAGGCGGCCAAGACCAAAATGACGGAAACCGCCAAGTCGGCCCATGACGCGAAGCTCGCGTTTGAACCGGTTTCGATCTTCATCAGTCGGGCGACGCGCCGGCTCTATGTGCGGCGCGGCTTTACGGCGACGCTCGACGTTCCGGTCACGATCCGCGATCCCGACAAGCCGATCGGGACGCATGTATTCACGGCGGCGGCGCGCACCGACAACGGCGGCCTGCGTTGGACAGCGGTCACGATCGATAACGGCGACAATGCCAAGGACGCCATCGACCGCGTCACCATTCCGCAGGAGATTGTCGAGCGCATTGCGCCGA
>JASHSY010000276.1 GCA_030040825.1 Xanthobacteraceae bacterium | reverse complement strand
TCAAGCCGCTTGCGAATCTCGCGCTCGAAACCGCGCTCGGGCGGATGGTAAAAGGTGCGGCGGCCGAGTTGCTCGGGGAAATAGTCCTGACCGGAGAATGCCTCTTCGGTGTCGTGATCGTATTCGTAGCCCGCGCCATAGCCCTCACCTTGCATCAGCTTGGTCGGTGCGTTGAGGATGTGCTTGGGCGGCAGTAGCGAGCCCGCTTCTTTGGCGGTACGCATGGCCGCGCCAAAGGCCGCATAGGTGGCATTCGATTTTGGTGCGGATGCCACGTAAAGCACCGCTTCGGCGATGGCGAGTTCGCCTTCCGGCGAACCGAGAAAATCGTAGGCTTCCTTGGCGGCATTGGCGATGACCAGGGCATGCGGATCGGCAAGCCCGATATCCTCGACCGCCATGCGCACGATCCGCCGCGCCAGATAAAGCGGATCCTCGCCAGCGTCGAGCATACGGCAAAAATAATACAACGCAGCGTCGGGGTCGGAGCCGCGCACTGATTTGTGCAACGCGCTGATCAGGTTGTAATGGCCGTCCTGCTTTTTGTCGTAGATCGGCGCGCGCCGCTGCACGACGCCTTGCAACGCGACAGCGTCGAAGATCTCGCCCGCCCGCGCCGCGCGCCAGACCTCTTCCGCAAGCGTCAGCGCCGAGCGGCCGTCACCATCTGCCATGCGAATCAATGAGGCGCGCGCCTCTTCGTCGAGCGGCAGCTTCTTGCCTTCGGCGGTTTCGGCGCGGACCAAAAGCTTTTCGATCGCAGCCGCATCCAGCGGCCTGAACACCAATACGCGGGCGCGCGAGAGGAGCGGCGCGATCAGTTCGAACGACGGATTCTCCGTTGTCGCACCCACGAGCACGACGGTGCCGTCCTCAACCACCGGCAAAAAGGAATCCTGCTGCGTACGGTTGAAGCGGTGAATCTCGTCAACGAAGAGGAGCGTGCCCTGCCCGGTCTCGCGCCGCGCCCTCGCCGCATCAAAGACCTTCTTCAGATCGCCGACACCCGAAAAGATTGCCGAGATTTGCTCGAAATGCAGATCGGTTGTTCGCGCCAAAAGCCGCGCTACGGTAGTTTTGCCGGTACCAGGTGGCCCCCAGAAGATGAGCGAGCCGAGCGAGCGCGTCTCCAGCATACGGGTCAGTGCGCCGTCCGGCGCAAGCAAGTGATCCTGCCCGACCACGTCGGCGAGCTTCCCGGGACGGAGCTTATCGGCGAGCGGCCGCGGCGCGTCGCGGTCAAGACCGGCGGCTGCGAACAAGGTCGGCGAAGTTTTCTTTGGGCGCGAGCTCATTCATCCACTGAGCATGACCGAAATCTGCTGACCGCCCCGCTTTATGGTGATGCGCCACAGCCGGCTTCCAGTTTGTGTAACGCGTTCGAGGTCGGCTGGCCGCTCGATCTTCCTGCTATTGACCGAGATCACGATGTCGCCCTTCTGAAAACCGAGCGATTGGGCCTGCGAGCCGTCGGCCACGCCGACAATAACGACGCCTTGCGACTGCGGATCGATACCCAATTCGTCGGCGAGTGCCGGCGACAGGTTGGCGACGGTAGCGCCGTGGAACGGCGAAACCGAACCGATCTCGATCTCATCACGGGGCCTATCTGGCGCAGTCCGGAGCGCGACGGCGACCGTCATTTCCCGTCCTTGGCGGACCAGACCAATCTGCGCGGTGCCGCCAAGCGGCTTGGTGGCGAAACGGTAGTCGAATGCATTGGGGTCATCAATGGCGGTGCCGTCAACGCTGACGATGAGGTCACCGGTCCGAATGCCGGCGCGCGCAGCAGGGCCATCGTCTACTACGCTCGCAACCAGCGCCCCGGTCGGCCGTTTGAGCGCGAGGCTTTCAGCGATTTCCGACGTCACTTGCTGCAATTTGGCGCCGAGCCAGGGTCGCTTCACGGCCGCGCTGCCGCCGCGCGCCGAGGTCACCACCACGCGCACCATGTTCGCCGGGATGGCAAAACCGATCCCCTGGGAGCCGCCAGACCGCGAATAAATGGCGGTATTAATGCCGATCAGCCGGCCTTTGAGATCGACCAGGGCGCCTCCAGAATTGCCGGGGTTGATGGCAGCGTCGGTCTGGATGAAAAACTGATAGTCGGAAATGCCGACCTGGGTCCGCGCCAGCGCCGAGACAATACCGTGCGTCACCGTCTGTCCGACGCCGAATGGGTCGCCGATCGCCAGCACCACATCGCCGACCTGCACTTCGTCGGAGTTACCGAAATCGAGCGACGAAAAACGCTCGTTACCAACTTTGATCCGTAGCACGGCAAGATCGCTGCGCTGATCCTTGAGCACGATCTGAGCATCGAACTCGCGCTTGTCGGCAAGCGCAACCTTTACCTCGCTGGCGCCTTCGATCACATGATAATTGGTGACGATGAGGCCGGCGGGATCCACAATCACACCCGAGCCGAGCGAGCGCTGCACCTGTTCGCGCGGCACGGCGCCGAAAAACTGGCGAAACAACGGATCGTTCAAGAAGGGACTGCGGTTTTCGATGACGCGCGCGGCATAGACGTTGACTACAGCCGGGGCCACGCGCCTTACCACCGGCGCGAACGAAAGCTCAACTTCGGCGGCCGACGACGGCACACGGCGATCCTGCGCGCTCACACCAGCCGTCAGCGCCAAGGATGAAATGATGGCGACAAAGAGGATTGAGGAGAAGCGTAGCTGCAGCATGCGAGTACCCCGAATGTACCGCGCCATTTAGTGGCGCAACCGGGGCTTTAGAAGGGCCCTGCGTTCCGCCTACGCGGCCGCGGGCTCTGTCTCCTCAGTGCGCACCTGCACCGGCCCGGAATCCTTGCCTTTGGCCTCGACGTCACGGTCGACAAATTCGATCACTGCGACCGGCGCCGAATCGCCATAGCGGAACCCCGCTTTCATGACGCGGACATAACCGCCCTTGCGGCTTTTGTAGCGTGGACCGATGACCTCGAAGAGCTTCTTGACCATCGCGAGATCGCGGAGTTGTGCAATCGCCTGCCGGCGGGCGTGCAGATCGCCGCGCTTACCGAGCGTGACAAGCTTCTCCACCACCGGACGCAAGTCCTTCGCCTTGGGCAGCGTGGTGGAAATCTGTTCGTGCTTGATTAACGCGCAGGCCAAATTCGCCAGCATCGCCTTGCGATGATCGGATCGACGGCCGAATTTGCGATGGGTCTTGGCGTGACGCACTTTTCTACTCCGTAGACAGGTATCGGGTATCAGCAATCAGGTATCGGAATTTTGGCCGACGCCTGATGCCTGTTTCCTGATCCCTGTTCAGTAATGATCCTCGAAGCGCTTGGCCAGCTCTTCGATGTTTTCCGGCGGCCAGCCCGGCACTTCCATGCCAAGGTGCAGGCCCATTTGCACCAATACTTCCTTGATCTCGTTAAGGGACTTTCTGCCGAAATTCGGCGTGCGCAGCATTTCGGCTTCCGTCTTCTGCACCAGATCGCCGATATAGACGATGTTGTCGTTCTTCAAGCAATTGGCTGAACGCACCGAGAGCTCGAGCTCGTCGACCTTCTTGAGGAAGGCCGGATTGAACGCGAGATCGGGGATGGTCTCCTGCGTCGTCTCCCGCTTGGGCTCCTCGAAATTCACGAACACGTTGAGCTGGTCCTGGAGGATGCGCGCGGCGTAAGCGAGCGAGTCCTCTGGGCTTACCGCGCCGTTGGTCTCGATCGACAAGGTAAGCTTGTCGTAATCCAGGATCTGACCTTCGCGGGTATTCTCGACCTTGTAAGAAACCTTGCGGACCGGCGAGTAGAGGCTGTCGACCGGAATAAGCCCGATGGGCGCGTCCTCGGGACGATTGCGTTCCGCGGGAACGTAGCCTTTGCCGGTGTTGACGGTGAACTCCATGCGGATTTCGGCACCTTCATCGAGGGTGCACAGCACGAGCTCCGGATTGAGTACAACGATGTCACCGACGGTCTGAATGTCGGCGGCGGTCACCGTCCCGGGGCCCTGCTTTTTCACCACCATACGCTTGGGCCCTTCGCCCTGCATCTTGATAGCGATGTCTTTGATGTTAAGCACGATATCGGTCACATCCTCGCGCACCCCTGCGATCGAGGAAAACTCGTGTAGCACGCCGTCAATGTGCACTGATTGCACGGCGGCGCCTTGCAACGAAGACAACAAGATGCGCCGCAACGCGTTGCCCAGCGTCACGCCGAAGCCACGCTCGAGTGGCTCGGCAATCACCGTGGCCACGCGCCGCGCATCGGTCCCGGCTGAGACCTGCAACTTGCCCGGCCTAATCAATTCCTGCCAATTCTTCTGGATCGTCACGTTATCACCCATCGCGTTGCGCGGCGCGAGCGCGTCGTGCGGCCCACTCCGCTCCGTGGGGCCAAAGTCGTTGTCATGGTCGAGCGGCGGCGAATGTTCAATTTCCATCGGTCCGAATGTCCTGTCCTATACGCGCCGGCGTTTTCGCGGGCGGCAGCCATTGTGCGGAATAGGCGTCACGTCGCGAATCGACGTGATGGTGAACCCGGCGGCTTGCAGCGAGCGCAGCGCCGACTCGCGACCGGAACCGGGACCCGCCACCTCGACTTCAAGCGTGCGCATGCCGTGCTCCTGCGCCTTCTTGGCGGCATCCTCGGCGGCGACTTGCGCTGCGTAAGGGGTCGACTTGCGCGAACCCTTGAAGCCCATCGTGCCGGCCGACGACCAAGCAATCGTGTTGCCCTGCACGTCGGTGATTGTGATCATTGTGTTGTTGAACGTGGCACTGACATGCGCGACGCCCGAGGCGATGTTTTTTCGTTCGCGGCGCCGGACGCGCGTGGCTTCTTTACCCATTCCGAGCCCTTTCAGAGCGAGACCGGCGGTCCC
>JASHSY010000275.1 GCA_030040825.1 Xanthobacteraceae bacterium | reverse complement strand
ATCGAGCGCGCGGTAGGCGGCGCGCTTGCCCGCCTCGTCGCCGTCGAAGCACAGCACCGGCTCGTCGGCCATGCGCCACATCAAGGCGAGTTGATCGGCAGTGAGTGCGGTGCCGAGCGGCGCGACCGTCGCTTCATAGCCGGCAGTGACCATCGCGATGACGTCGATATAACCTTCGACGGCGATCACCGGCGCGCCGTCATGCGCCGCCTTGCGCGCGGCGGCGATGTTGTAGAGCGTGCCGCCCTTGTGGAAGAGCGGCGTCTCCGGCGAGTTGAGATATTTGGCGGAGACGTCCTTATCGAGTGCGCGCCCGCCGAAGGCGATGACACGGCCGCGGAGATCGGAAATCGGAAACATCACGCGGTCGCGGAAGCGGTCATACGGCACCGGGATGTCGTCGCCGGCAACGAGAAGCCCCGCTTCCACCATGTCCTCGACCGAGACCTTGGCGGCGCCGAGATGCTCCTTGAGCGCGTATTGCTCGCCCGCCGCATAGCCGAGCCGGAACTTGACCTGCGTCGCCGGCGCAATACCGCGGTCGGCGAGATAACCGCGGCCGCGCGCGCCGGTGCGCGCGGCGAGATTGGCCTCGAAGAATTTCGCGGCAATTTCCACAACATCGTGCAGCGTCTTGCGGCGCTCTTCCTGTGCTTGCGCCTCGCGCGTCATCACCGGCAGCGGAATCCCGGCCTGGCCGGCGAGCCGCTCGACCGCTTCCGGAAAGCTCACGCCCTCGGTGAGCATGATAAAGTCGAAAATGTTGCCGTTCTTGCCGGAGGAGAAATCAAACCACATCGCCTTCTGGTCATTGACGAAGAACGACGGCGTCTTCTCCTTGTTGAACGGCGACAGGCCCTTGAATTCGCGGCCCGCCTTGCGCAATTTCACGCGCCGGCCGACGACTTCCGAGACGGGAAGCCGCGCGCGCAGTTCGTCGAGGAATTGCGGCGAGAATCGCATGGTGATTCGCGACCATAGCGCGGAACTAAGCGCGATGTGCGGCGCCCGGGCCGGGCTGCGGCGCTAACGGCGCTTGTCCCGGTTATCCACAGTGGCTGCCTATCCCGTGAGCAGCTTCTTCACCATGGCGCTCGCCTTGCCGAAGTCCATCCGGCCGGCAAAGCGCTCCTTGAGCGCGGCCATGGTGCGGCCCATGTCCTTGATGGTAGCGGCTTCGAGTTCCTTGATCAGCGCCGAAATGGCTTCGCCCGCCTCCATGTCGGACAGATGCTTGGGCATAAACGCCGAGATGATTTCGATCTCATCGCGCTCCTGCGCAGCAAGCTCGGTTCGGCCGGCCTTTTCATAAATTTCCAGCGATTCCTGGCGCTGTTTGATCATCTTGCCCATGACGTCGAGGATCTCGGCATCGCTGAGCGACAGCCGTTCGGCGGCACTGGTCTCGCGCTTGAGAATGTCGGCATTGATCAGCCGCAGCGTCGATACGCGGCGCTTGTCGCCGGCCTTCATGGCGTCTCTCAGCGCATTGTTGATCTCATCGCGCAACACGGCTATGGCCTCTCACCAATTGGTAAAATTCGCCCGCGGGCGGCGGGCGGCCACAAGATTTAGGCGTTTGCCGATGCTGACACAACCGCAGAAACAAAGCCTCTGGGACGATCCGACGCCGACGGCGCTGTTGGTGCTGGCCGACGGCACCGTGCTGGAGGGCTTTGGGTTCGGCGCGACCGGCCACGCGGTCGGCGAGGTCTGCTTCAACACCGCGATGACCGGCTATGAGGAAATCCTCACCGATCCGTCCTATGCCGGGCAGATCATCACCTTCACCTTTCCCCACATCGGCAACGTCGGCACCAACGAAGACGACATTGAGACCGTCAATCTCGCGGCAACGCCCGGCGCCCGCGGCGTCATTCTGCATGCGGCGATCACCGCGCCGTCGAACTACCGCGCCACGCGCCACCTCGACCAATGGCTGAAAAGCCGCGGCGTCATCGGGCTCGCCGGCATCGATACCCGCGCGCTGACCGCGTTCGTCCGCGAGAAAGGCATGCCGAACGCAGTCATCGCCCACGAGCCGTCCGGCCGCTTCGATCGCGCCGCGCTTAAGAAGGAAGCCAAGGCGTGGCCCGGACTCGTCGGCATGGATCTCGTGCCGATGGTGACCACCGGCCAGCGCTTCACCTGGACCGAGACGCCGTGGCAATGGGACATCGGCTACGGCAAGATGCGCGAACCGGCGGAGTTTCACGTCGTCGCCATCGATTACGGCATCAAGCGCAATATTTTGCGTCAGCTGGCGGACCATCGCTGCAAGGTGACGGTAGTGCCGGCACAAACTTCGGCCGAGGATATCCTCGCGCTCAAACCCGACGGTATCTTTCTGTCCAACGGGCCCGGCGATCCGGCCGCGACCGGCGCCTATGCCGTGCCGGTGATCCGCTGCTTGATCGATAAAAAGCCGGTATTCGGCATCTGCCTCGGCCACCAGATGCTGGCGATCGCCGTCGGCGGCAAGACCATGAAAATGCACCAGGGCCATCACGGCGCCAATCATCCGGTCAAGGACCTCCTCACCGGCAAGGTCGAGATCACCTCGATGAACCACGGCTTCGCCGTCGATCGCACAAGCCTGCCGGCGACCGCAATCGAGACCCATGTGTCGCTGTTCGACGGCTCCAATTGCGGCATCGCGCTTGCGGACCGGCCGGTCTTCTCGGTGCAATATCATCCGGAAGCTTCGCCCGGCCCGCGCGACAGCCATTATCTGTTCGGCCGCTTTGTCAGTCATATGCGCGCGTTCAAGCGGGGGTAAGCGGGTCAGCCATGCCGACCGCAAAAAAGGCCGCCGCGCCGGTCACCTTTACTTTCGCCGACGATGGCCGCATCCCCAACAACCCGCTGCCCTTCGTCCTCTACCGCGCCGCCATCGATCTGACCGGTTCGCCCGATCCCGAGCGCGTGGTCGAGAAAGCATTCGCGGCCAACGGCTGGGGCGGCCTATGGCGCAACGGCGTTTATCCTTACGTGCACTATCATTCGATGATCCACGAGGCGATGGGAGTGGCGCGCGGCTCCGCGCGGGTGCGGTTCGGCGGCGAAAAGGGAAAAGTGATCGAGATCGTCGCCGGCGACGTCGTCGTCCTGCCCGCCGGCACCGGCCACCAGCGGGTGACCGAAAGCCGCGAATTGATGGTAATCGGCGCCTATCCGTCGACCGGCAAATACAATCTTTGCCGCGGCACCAAAGCCGAACACGCGAAAGCGCTCGCCACTATTCCGCACGTGCCATTGCCCAGCACCGATCCGGTATTCGGGCCTAAAGGTCCGCTGATGGCGCTATGGCGCGCATGATTGGCGATTGGGTCGGGTTCTGGGACGGCCCACATTTCATCTACGTCAATGCCCGCCACAAGGACGTGCATTATCGGCTCATCGCGCACGAGATCGCCGCGCTGGTCGCCAATCCGGACGCGCGCGTGCTCGATTACGGCTCCGGCGAAGCGCTGCACGCCGCAATGATTGCGGATGCGGCAACGGAAGTCTGGTTATGCGAAGCCGCGCCGAAAGTGCGCGAAGCGCTGGCGGCGCGATTTGCCGGCAACGGAAAAATACGCGTGGTCGCGCCGCATGAGATCGCGCGTTTGCCGGAGCGCACGCTCGATCTGATCGTGCTGCATTCGGTTGCACAATACCTGACCCCGGCCGGAACGGGCGCGCTGTTTGCGCTGTTTCGCCGTCTGCTCAAGCCGGCCGGATTGCTTGTCGTCAGCGATATTCTGCAGCCGAATGTCGCTGCGGCCGCCGACGCGATTGCGCTCCTGCAATTTGCCAAAGCCAATGGTTTCTTTTTCGCCGCCACGTGGGGACTGACCCGCACGCTGTTTTCGGACTATTGGCGGGTACGCTCGCGGCTTGGTCTGACGCGCTATGGGGAAACCGCGATGATCGAGAAGCTCTCTGCTGCCGGCTTTGCCGCCCAACGGGCGCCGAAAAATATCGGTCATAATCAGGCGCGGATGGCGTTTTACGCAAAGCCGTACCGATGACGGTCATGATGACCGTTGCCGCCAATGGCTGGCGCGTGTAGGACCTCCAGACGCCGCAAGCAGGAAGGCCCGAAATGTCGAAGCAATCGATGCGCGACGAGACCGAACGCCTGGTGAAGGAGGCGTTGGAGCGGAAAACCGTCACCATCAAGCAGGGCCAGACCCGCATTGAGACCAAATGCGGGAAATGCGGCGCCCCGAACCGCGTGTCGGCAGCACCGGGGCAGACCAGGGTGGCCTACACCTGCAAGGAGTGCGGCGAAAAACAACGGACGCTGTAGCGCGCGGCGAAGATGGCTGCATGCCCCTCGCATAAGCGGCAGCTTGCGCGTGCAATGCACCGTTGCCGCGCGGATATGGCGTAGCGGCTGCCTCGCTTGACGATCAAATACCGACACCGCGCGGCCAAGCCGAAGCTACATTTCGACCTGGCCGCCGAGTTCGATCACTCGGTTCGGCGGGATGCGAAAGAACTCGGTGGCTGGTAGCGCGTTGCGATGCATGAAGTCGAACGCCTGACGCCTGAACAAACCAAAGCGCGATCGCCGTGCAGGTACTATCGAAACGCGACCGACAAAAAATGAAGTCTCCATCATGGCGAAAACCAAATTTTTGGTGCGACAATCATCGAGCGCCTTTGGAATGTTCGGCTGCTCCATAAAGCCGTAGAGCACGGTGATTGAGTGGAAATTGTCCGCGAGATCGCCGACCTCGATGCGCCGTTCGGACCTCACACGTGGAATATTTTCAGTCAACACGCGCAGCAGAATGATCCGCTCATGCAGTACCTTATTGTGTTTCAAATTGTGGAGAAGCGGCACTGGCACCACGTCAGTCCGGCTGGTCATATAGACGGCAGTGCCGCGCACCCGCATCTTGTCATGTACCTGGGCGATAAAGCTCTTGAGCGGCAAGGTGTCGCGCTCCAGCGCGCGCAACAGCTCGTGGCGTCCGCGCCACCAGGTAGACATCAGGAAGAACACGACCGCCGCAACAATCAGCGGGAACCAACCGCCTTGAAGCACTTTCATCATATTGGCTGAGACGAAGGACAGATCGACAAGGGCGAAAATGCCGGCCGTAGCGATGGCGATCGGCAGGCTCCAGCGCCAAATCTCGCGCATGGCCAGAAACAACAAAACCGAGGTCAAAAACATCGTCAGCGAAACAGCAATACCGAACGCGGCGGCAAGGCGGTCGGATGACTGAAAGCCTAGCGTCAGAGCGAGCGTTAGCGCCATCAGTGTCCAGTTGACGAACGCGATATAGATCTGCCCGTAGCCAGCGGCAGACGTCTGCAGGACGCGCAGGCGCGGGCACAATCCGAGCTGGATCGCCTGCCGTGTCATGGAAAATGCGCCACTGATGATGGATTGACTGGCGATGATGGTGGCAACCGTAGCAAGACCGACGAGGGCGATCCGCAAAACTTCCGGGCAAAGCGAGAAAAAAGGATTGTCACCGGCGGCACCGGCAACGACGACAGCGGTCTGACCGGCATAGTTGAGCAGCAACGTCGGCAGCACCAAGCCGTACCACGCAAACCGGATTGGGCGCGGTCCAAAATGGCCCATGTCGGCATAGAGCGCTTCGGCGCCGGTCGCACACAGAAACACTGCGCCAAGAACCAAAAAGCCGGTGAGCCCGTGTCCGAACAGATAGGAAAAGCCATAGCGCGGATCGAGCGCGACCAGCACGCCCGGATGGGCCGATATTCCGCCCAATCCAAGCAACCCAATGGTCACGAACCAGACGGTCATGATTGGGCCAAACAGCTTGCCGATCCGGTCGGTGCCTTGGGATTGCAGGGCAAATAGACCGAGTAGGACAAGCGCCGACATGACGACGATGTATGGCGCGATCGCCGGTATCGGCGTTTTGAGACCCTCCAGCGCGCTTAGGACCGAAATTGCGGGAGTAATAGCACCATCGCCGTAAAGCAGGGCCGCGCCGAGGATGCCCACGCCGATAACGACGGCGCGCTCGCCGTGTTTGATACCAAGCAGCGACATCAACGCAAGAATGCCGCCTTCACCGTCGTTGTCAGCGCGCATCACGACGGCGACGTACTTGATCGAGGTAGTGATCAGGAGTGTCCACACGATCAGCGACAGCATCCCGATCGCCACCTCAGGCGTTGCGCCGCCCGCCCACTCGAGTGCGGTTTTCAACGTGTACAATGGACTCGTGCCAATGTCGCCGTAGACGACCCCGAGCGCGCCTAACATCAGCACACCGAGGCTGCCGTGCGCGACGGCCGGTTTGACAGTTGAGTCGGCGTCCGCGGCGTTGATTCCGGGCGTCATTGACTTGCACCTGTTCCAGAACGACGCTTAGTTCGACCGCGCGATCGCCGACTTCAAAAGTGGCTGTTTATCGTAACACGAATTTAACACGGTAAAATTTGAGATCGCCGTGGCACAAGTCCTCCCGGCTATGTCCGGTATGTTGATGTTCAATCGCCTGGTCGACTGAGCGAAGGTTTCACGCATTTCTGCGTATTTGGAATCACGGGCGAACTTCAAACGATCTCTCACTCACGTTATGACCACGCTCCACGGCTAACCCGCATCCTATAAGAAGCCTTTCAACTCCTCGAAGAAAAGCGGCAAGCCGGGGTCCTGCTCCAGCAGCACATGGTTCTTGCCCGGCAGCGCGACAAACCGCGCGCCGGGTATTCCCGCAGCGAGTTCGCGGCCGTAGTCGATGCGAACGATGGGATCGTCGCGCACATGCATGACGAGCGTTGGCACTTTCACCTGGGTTAGAAGTTCGCGCACATCCAGGTTATCGGTCGTGTCCATATAGCGTACCGCACCTTCGGGCGATCCGCTCAGGCGTTGCAATTCGTTGAAGCCCTCCATTTGCTCCTTGGTAGCGCCGGGCATCAGCAGGGAGGTAAAAATCTGGCGGAATGCCGGATTGTCGGAGCCCCAGCCTTGTTTGACCAGCGTCCGCATCGCGGCAGCTCGCTCGCGGGCTTCCGCGGTGACGTTCGGGCGCTTGTTCTGCCCGGCCGCGAAGCCGCCATACAGAATCAAATGCGATACCCGCTCGGGATGCCGAACGGCATAAGCAATCGATACTGCACAGCCCTGGGAAAACCCGATCAGCGGAAAACGGCGGAGGCCGGCGGCATCGACCACTGCCTCCATGTCGCTGACCCACACATCGAGGGTAATCCCCGGCACGTCCCAATCGGACAGGCCGTTGCCGCGGGCGTCGTATCTGACCAAAGTGTTATGCTTGGCGAGGCCAAGCAGGAATGGCCGAAGAATAGGGAAATCCCAGTCATATTCGAGATGACCGAGCCAGTGCGCCGACTTCATTAACGGGGGCCCGTTGCCGACCGTCGCGTAGGCGAGCCG
>JASHSY010000274.1 GCA_030040825.1 Xanthobacteraceae bacterium | reverse complement strand
CGCAGGCGTGACTCTTTTGCCGGCACCGCCGGATAAGTCACCGGCAACACATTGATGCCGCGATCCAGCAGCCGTTGCGAGAGCATCACTGCCGGCAGCGAATCGCCGACCATGATCGGACAGACCGCCGTTCCGGCGGCACTGCCGACGTCCAGTCCGCGGGCCAGGGCGAGCGCGCAAAAGCGCTTAGCGTTGCGCTGCAGCGCCTGGACCCGATCTGGCTCGCGATGCAGGATTTCCAGCGCCTTTAGGACTGTAGCAGCAATGACCGGCGGCATGCCGACGCTGTAAACGAAAGCGCCGACAGTCAGCCGCAGATACTCGGTCAACTCCTTGCACCCGGCGATATAACCGCCGCAACCGACCAGGGTTTTGGAGAGAGTGCCCATCCAAATGTCGACCTTGCGCGGATCGATACCGAAGTGCTCGGCAATTCCATAACCGCGGGGCCCAAGGACACCCAAAGCGTGGGCCTCGTCGACCATCAGCCACGCGTTATGCCTGGTCTTGATATCAAGAAGGCGCGGGAGATCGGGGAAATCGCCGTCCATGCTGTAAAGGCCCTCGACCACAATGAGAGCGCGTTCATAACTGCCGCGGCTGGAGGCGAGGATCTGTTCGAGGGCGTCTAGATCGTTGTGGGCGAACGAACGCCGCGCCGCATTGGACAGGACGCCACCCATGACAATGCTGTTATGCGCGAGCGCGTCGTAAATGACGACATCGCGGGCACCCATCAGATGGCCAATGACGCCGAGGTTGGTGGCATATCCGGAAACGAAGATCACGCTGTCTTCGACGCCGTAGTGATTGGCAAGCGCCCGTTCGAGCGCTCGATGCACCGGACGCTCGCCGGCAACGTGACGGCTGGCCGAAGCTGAAATGCCGTAGCGATCGATTGCCGCCTTTGCCGCCTTGACGACTTCCGGATGACCATTCAACCCGAGATAGTCGTAGGAAGAAAAATTGAGCACGGTTTGCTCGGCAATCCGGCTGTGGGCGCCGGCGCGGCCCTCGTGCATGCGGAAATACGGATTCTCCAATCCATATTTATCGCCGATCGAGCGATAAAGCCGCAGTTCATCGTAGCCGGGCAATGTCGTGAAATCGGTGGCGTCACTGACCGCCGGCGCCGGCGCTTCGGCAGGCCTGATCTTGACCGCCTGCTGCATGGTCTGGACACGCTTGCGCAGATGCGCACGCAGATCGATTGGGAGCGAATTGTGTTTCTGTCTCACGACAGCACGCCTTTTTTCTTATCGCTGGAGCCCGCCTGATCGCTGATAATCTCTTGCAGGATTTCAAGTTCGCGCGGCTCAGCGCGACTGACGTGATGTTCGACGATCGTCTTGGCCATTGAATTGGCTGCGGTGTCGTCGAGGTTCACTTGGGCGATGATTTCGTTGGCGAGGCTGGATACCGTCAGATTACCGATGCCGCTGGTCAACGTCACATGGATACCAAAGGTATCCTCAAGATTCATGGCGAATTCCAGCGCCATCAAGGAATCCAGACCGATATCGCTGAGCGGGCGGACACGACTGATCTCCTCTTCGCGGGCCCGCAGCACGCGTGCGAGTCCGGAAACGATGACGCTGGTCAATTTGCGACGTAGCCCATCGATGCCTTCGGCCTGGGCAATCGCCGGCAGATCGATCGCGCCGATGGTGCTGGCGGAATCGCGATGTCCTTTGGCGGCCAGCGGTGCATAGGTTGGTGAGGCGAGCACCGCCAAACGGTCGACTGGGAATAGTCCCTCGGTTTGCGAAATCGTCATGACGGCGAGTTCCGGGGCGGCCGGTTCGGCAAGCGCCTGCGCCATCAGATCGAGTGCATCCGAGGCGCGCATGCCGCGCACCCCGGTCAATTGTCTAAATCGGGCCTGCAAGTGTTCGGATTTGGCGAGCACGCCAACGTCGGTAATCGGGCCCCAGCCAATCGCTAGCGCTTTTTCCCCAAGCTGGCGCCGGCGGCGGGCGAGGCCTTCCATATAGGCATTGGCGGCGACGTAATTGGCTTGGCCGGGGTTGCCCATCAGCGTGGTCGCCGAGGAGAACAGCACGAAATAATCCAGCGGCAAGCCACGGGTGAGCTCATCGAGGTTTCTCGCGCCGGCGATCTTCGGCGACAGCACGCGCTGAAAGCGTTTGGCGTCGAGATTGGCGAGCAGCCCGTCATCGAGCACCATGGCTGCGTGCAGAATTCCGGCAATCGGCGGCATAGTCGCGACGATTTGCTCGAACAACATCTCCATGGCGCGCCGGTCGGCAACGTCGCACGCTGCAATATGAACGGTGACCTTGCGTCGACGAAGCTCGGCGACAACCGTCTTTGCGACCTCGCTATGGGCGCCACGGCGGCCGATCAACACCAGATGACGGGCTCCTTTCTCGGCGAGCCACTTCGCTGCCTCAAGGCCGAACCCGCCGAAGCCGCCGGTGATGACGTGTGTGGCCTCGGCAGCAACGTGAAACGGCTCGAGCGAGCGCCGCACCGAAGGGGTTGCCGGCGGCTCGACCACGATCTTGCCGATGTGTTCGGAGCGCTGCATCAGCTCAAAGGCTTGCCAAACATCGCGGGCACGGAACACGCTGTGCGGCAACGGTGTGAGCTCGCCCGTCGTAAACAGCCGCATCAGCTCGGCGTAAAGCTTTTGTCCGACGCCCTTGCGACCGAGCAGGATCTGGTCAATGTCGACGCCGAAATAGGAAAGGTTGTTGCGGAACGGGCGAAGTCCGATCGAGGTGTTGCTGACATAATCGCGCTTGCCGAGCTCGACGAAGCGGCCGAACGGACGCAGACACGCCAGGCTTCGCTCCATCGCTTCGCCGGCCAGACTATTGAGCACAACGTCGGCTCCGGTACCGGTGATCGCGCGGACTTCGTCGACCCAGGCGGTTACGCGTGAATCGATGACATGCGTCGCGCCGAGCGCCAGGAGAAGGTCCCGCTTGGCGGGAGAACCGGCGCTTGCGATGACCCGCGCACCGACCGCCCGCGCGATTTGAATCGCTGCCTGACCGACGCCGCCGGCGCCGCCATGAATCAGCACCCACTCGTCGCGCGCAAGTTTGGCCTGTGTGATCAGCGAATAGTAAGCGGTCATGAAGGCGACCGGGATGGTCGCTCCGGCTTGGCAGCCGATCTTCGCGGGCAATTTGGCGACTTGGGCTGCCGGCACGGTGACGTGGGTCGAGAAGGCGGAAGCCGCGAACGCGGCAACGCGGTCGCCGACTCGGAGTTGGCGGACATTGCTCCCACAGCGAACGATGCGGCCCGCGCATTCGCAGCCAAGCGTGGCGCCGGCAACGCCGCCGTCAATAATCTCGTCGGGCAACAGCGACAGCGTCCACATGACATCGCGGAAGTTTAGCCCGGTAGCCTCGACAGCGATTTCGACTTCGTCCGGCGCCGGCGATATCCGCTTGATCGGCTCCCAGGCGAAACGCGCACCCGGCGCCGACCGGCGAGAAAGACGTGCGGCGACTGGAACAGCCTCGACATTGCGCGTCCGATCGAGCGCCGGCGTGATGGTGTCGGCACGAACTGCCCGCAATTGATTGCCGTCAATCTGCAATTCGGTTTCGCGCGTTGCGGAGGTAATGATTTCGCGCACGCGATGGGCGGCGACCTTCTCCGACGTATGTGGAGCGATATCGATCCGCCGTATATCGAGATGCGGAAACTCGTTGGCCAACGTGCGGGAGAATGCCCAAAGACCGGTCGCCAGCGGATTGACCAGCGATTGATCGCTCGGCAGAGCCCCGCGGACAATGAGCCATAATCGGGCACGCGACGAGCCGAACCGCTCGGCGCATTCCTTGATCTGCAAACATCGTTCGGTCAGCGCGGTCACCGGCTTTGCGGTTTCTTCGTCGGCGACGAGATAGATCAGTCCGTGCGGCGCTGGATGGGAGTAATCGAGTCTCGGCGAAACGGTTACATTCATCCCCGCTTCGCTCAAAAAGCGATTGAGCATGGAGCCAAGGCGGGCTTGTTCCGCGCCAATACCGTTGAAAATGATGACTGTATCCGGCGCTGGATTTAGCGCGGGATGTGTTGCCGCCGATCCAGATTTTGCTTGAGGTTTGGCGTGAGATTTTGTCGCCCCTGGCGCGGTAAGAGCCGGTGCAGCGGGCTCGGAGCCGTGTGCGGCCACCAGCAATGACCCGTGACAGCCATCAAAGGCAACCGCAAGGCTATGCACGTCAGTAAAACCGCAACGCCGCAAGCCGGTTTTCCAGTTTTCTGCCGATTGCAGCCGGGCGCCCGGAACCTGTACCGAAGCCCCCAGCGACCGCGCCGAATCGATGCCGAAAGTGAGTTCGCGAAACAGCGACGGCTCCGGTTCCAAGGCCAGGAGAATCCCGTGCGGGGCGAGCACTTCATTGAGGCGTGCGGGATCGAGCGAAACCGGTAGCCGGTGCAGGCTCTCGACCGCGACGATCAGATCGAATGGGCCTTGCGCTTTGAGACTTTGCGCGTCGGCAAGGATCGCCGTATCGCCGGCAAGGGGTGTACGTTCGGCCAGTTCGCGCCGCCGGCGATTGGGTTCGAGGACAAAAAGGGCGAGATCGCGATGGCGGCGCAGCGCGCGCAGCGATTGGGTCAGCGGACCAAAGCCAACTTGCAACACACGGAGCAGGCGATCGGATGGCCAAAGCGCATTGTCATCGACAATCCTCTCGATGAGATCGCTTCCCTTGCTGAGAGCAACGCCGGTCAGATCGTAGAAATCCAGTGCCGAGCGCGGCAAGAGACGCTCGACCGTGCGGATGGCGCCGGTCTTCTTGACCTCCATAACCAGCCCAAAGAGTGCGCCAGCGAGTAGAAGCTCGGCAGCATGGCGCGGGTATTTGGCGGAAATTTCCTTGATGACCAGGGAACACGCCGGCAGGAGCGAATCCTTGACGATGGTCCAGCGCCCATGGCGTCGTTTCGCCAGGCCTGCGCCCTGCAGATAGGACAGCAGTGTTGTCAGCCAGGGACGAAGTTCTGCCGGCAGCCGGCCTGCGTCCACCAACGCGTCCAAATCGAGGCTGGCTTGATCGGCAAGACCAGCAGCAAGTTCGTAAGCCGCCGTTGTGGCAAAACCCTCAATGAGTTCTTCTTCCGCACCGGGATGTTTTGCCGCATTCTTCAACAAGTGCCGCGCGCGCGAGAGGAGCTCATTGCCGCTCAGCGCAACGCCGCTTTTGCAGAGGATTGCTCCGTCGATGCGCTGGGGAAGCTCGACAAAAGCATTAGACTCCAGCATTTCCGCCCGCCGCACCTGGATGGCCTGGCAGCGTACGCCGCGCAGCGCCGCAATCAGCTCGTTGTCGGCGCCATAAAAATAATAATTCGCCACAATAGAGCGCAGGTTGCGGCTCACCACCTCGATCAGCGCGCTCTGCGGTATCCCGCCCGGGACCAGCAGAATAGCCTCTTCGAAACGCGAGGGCAGATAGCTCACGCCGCGTTCGTCGGCGTGTAACTCGGCAAATACAGTAAGCAGTCCGTGCGCGCAGGCATCGACCCTGATCGGATCGAGCACAAAGTTTTCACTGCCCGGCGCGTGCGGTGCGAGCGTTGCCCGGATCAAATCGTTACCGCCGATCTCGGCTCGTGCAAGCAGTCGAAACG
Organism: Xanthobacteraceae bacterium; assembly: GCA_030040825.1. Lineage (GTDB taxonomy): Bacteria > Pseudomonadota > Alphaproteobacteria > Rhizobiales > Xanthobacteraceae > BOG-931. The sequence goes on along the minus strand of JASHSY010000274.1, from coordinate 8,477 downwards.
CCGGACCATAATGCAAGCCGCAGTCATCGCCGATGCGATAGATCTGCTCGCTCGACACAACCCGATTGGCAGCGTTGCTGCGCCACTGCGGCGCGGCGACGTGCGAGGTGCTGCGCAATACCTTGCCTCGGTAGTGCAGCAGCCAGCCGGTTTGCGATAACCGCGGCCGGCTGAAGACTTCGATCATGTGGGTATCCGGCGAGACCCGTGTCATGATTTCACGCGTCTCGCCATTGGTAAGATCGAGGGGCCTGAGAATGTCAAAATCGGCGAGCGACACATCAGTCGATCGCAGCCACTCGCGGGCTACGGCGAAGACGATTTCGAGAAAACCTGCGCCGGGAAAAATGACCTGTTGGCCAACCCTATGATCGGCGAGTGCCGGAAACGCCGCAGTGTCGATGTGAGCGAACCATTGCAGCCCATCGCGGCTATAGCGGGCGCCGCTGAACGGATGCCGCTCGGGTTCGGCGACGCCGATCGCTTCCGGGCTCGGCGTGTAATGATAGCGCTCGTGCTGCCACGGATAGGAGGGCAGCGCGATCGGGCCTTCGGGTTCGGGCCCGAACACCGCGGTGGTGTCAAGTTCCGCGCCGCTGATCCAGGCCTTTGCGACGGCGGTGCTGATTGGATCGCGCCCGGGATCGTTGCGGTCGAGTACCGTCAAGCCGGCAAAAGGTAAGCCTTGTCCGGCAAGCGTGTCGGCAACGTGTTTGAGGAGCGTGCCACGCGGCCCGATCTCGACAAAGTAGCGGGCGCCAACGGCGGCGGCGGCTACGCCGGACGAGAATTGCACCGGCGCGCGGATGTTGCGCCACCAATAATCGGCGTTAAGCCGCAGGCCACGAACGGCACCGCCGGTCACCGTGGAAATAAACGGCGTTGTGGCTTCATGCGGCGTAATGTGTTTGAGGTCGCGCAACAGCGGCTGTTCCACCGACGCCATCAAGGCCGTGTGGAAGGGATAATCGAGATCGAGATCGAGAAACGGTATGGAGCGGGCGCGCGTCATTTTCCTTAAGATCGCGAGCGCCTGTATCGAGCCGGAAACCGTGATGGCATGCGGGCTGTTGAATGCGGCCACCTCGGCATCGCCGATCGTTGCCAGCAACTCTTCGACTACCTCAGGTGGCGCAAGCAGTGCCGCCATACGGCCTAGACCGCGCACCAATTCCTGATGGGTTGAGCGGAAATGAATCACTTCAACGGCGCTGCGAAGGTCGAGAATGCCGGCGGCTTCCGCTGCCGCTACCTCGCCGACGCTATGGCCAAGCACGATGGCTGGCTTAAGACCGCGGTCGCGTAATGCCGCAGTGGTTGCGCTTTGAATGGCAAAGATCAGCGGCTGGGCGATGCGAGTGAGCGGCAGATGCTCGGCCAGATTTTTCTTGAACAAAGTCTGCTTGAGCGACCAGCCGGCAACGTCCAAAAAATGTTCGTCAAGTTCATCGAAATGCGCCCGAAAACGCGGATTTTGCCGGTAAGCGGCAATGCCCATTCCCGGCCACTGGCTGCCGTTGCCGGAATAAACGAACGCAACCGGAAGATTTTCGCCGGCGGCGTCTCCCCAGGACAGCAGCGGATGTTCGGTCCCGGCGATGAAAGCGTGCAAGGCTTCGGTTGCCTCGGTCCGCTTGGTCGTCGCAATGGCAAGGCTGGTCGCAAGGCGGTCGCGCCGATGGGCGAGCGCACTGGCGAAAGGCGCAATCGCGTTGTCCGGCATGGTTTCGATGCGATCGAGGCTTTTTTGCGCGAGCGCAATCAGCCCCGATTTGCTGGCAGCCGAGAGTGCTAACAGCTCGGCATGCGCGCCGTTGCGAGACGAAGCCGGCATCGTGTCCCTGCCCGGCGCAATGACGACATGCGCGTTGGTTCCGCCAAAGCCGAAGGAGTTGATCCCGGCATAACGCGGTCCGGATTTGGGCAACGCCAACGGCGCTCCGCAGAGCGCCAGATTAAGGCCACGGAAATCGATGTTCGGATTGAGTTTCTCGGCGTGCAGCGACCGAGGAAGGACTCCGTGGTTGAGGGCGAGAGCCGCCTTCAAAAGTCCGGCTAGGCCGGATGCCGCTTCGAGGTGGCCGATGTTGGATTTGACCGATCCGATCGGCAACGGTGCGGTGCGGGCGCTGCCGAGACTGTGACCGAGCGCTGCCGCCTCGATCGGATCGCCGACCGGCGTACCGGTCCCATGCGCTTCGAGAAAGGCAAGACGGTTTGGGTCGATGGCGGAGCGGGCATAGATTCGTCGAAGCAGCGATTCCTGGCCTTCTTCCGAAGGAAGCGCAATGCCGCCGGTGCGGCCATCGGAGTTGACGTCCGACGCGACGATCACGCCATGCACCGGACTGACGCCGGTCTCGATCCCGCGGCGAAGCACAATTACGGCGCCACCTTCCGCGCGCACGTAGCCGTCGGCGTCGGCTGAGAACGCGCGGCAGAGCCCGGTCGGCGAGAGCATCTGCGCTTGCGAAAAGGAAATGAATTCGGCCGCACTGCCGATGATATTAATGCCGCCGACGATGGCGGTATCGATGCGGCCGCAGCGCAAGGCTTCGACGGCCTGATGCAACGCGACAAGTGAGGAGGAACAGGCGGTATCGACCGTGACGCTCGGCCCGCGCAGGTCGTAGATGTAAGAGATGCGGTTGGCGAGAATGGCCAGTGCATTGCCGGTGGCGAAATGCGAATCGGCAATCGCCTGATCGCCGTAGAGCGCGTGCGCGTAGTCGGTTTGCGAGGCGCCAATGAAAACGCCCACCTCGCTGCCGGCAATCGACGACGGACGAATGTTGGCATCTTCGAGGGCTTCCCAGGTCAGCTCAAGCAGGATCCGCTGCTGCGGGTCCATCTGTTCGGCTTCGCGGGGAGAAATCCCGAACACGGCGGGATCGAATCCATAAACATCATCAAGGATGCCGGCCGCCCACGTATAGCTCTTGCCGCGCTCGCGGCGGCGCGGATGGCCGAACCGTTCGAGCGAAAAGCGATCCGCCGGTACCTTGGTGACTGCGCAGCGCGCGTCGGCCAGCAACGACCAGAAGCTTGCAATCGAATTGGCGCCGGGAAACCTGCACGACCAGCCGACAATGGCGATCTCATCGCGCAGGTAACGAATTTCCGCCACCAATTCCCCCAGTCCGCCCGCGTAAGGATGGCTAACGCGGCAAAATGACCGTTTTCCGACTGCGCCCGGTTACTCTCTACGCATAATTCTACTCCGCGGACCTGATTCGCCAGGTGCGAAAAAAGCCGCTTTGCGCAATTTTTGCAGATGTTAGCCATTGCAACGTCGTGAAATGCAACCGCAGGCTAGCGTCAGAATAGCGCAGGCGATGGCCGCAGCCTTAAACAGCACAGCAAATGAATGAGTTGCGGCCGAGGTTGCACCCGACCGCCGATCAACTGCATTGACCGTTATTAGAAGTGGTAGTTGAGGCCGGCGCGAATCAGATTTGTGCTCGCGCTGCCGCTGACGCTGGTCACGCCGGGAACCGATGGCACGCTCGACGGACTGCCAGCGTAGAGATATTCCAGCTTGGCGCTCCACGGGCCGGCGAAGGCCCATTCGGCACCGGCACCGACGGTCCACGTCCAGTAAGTTGTGGAACTTGAAAACGCCGTGGCCGCGGCCGTGCCGCTCAGCGTGCTATCGCCAAACGCCGCGCCGCCAGTCCCGTAGATCATGAGGCGATCAAACGCGTAACCAATCTTGCCGCGCGCGGTGCCAAACCATGGGACTTTCGCTGTCGCGGAGATCGGGATCGCTCCCGTTGCGGTTAAGGTGCCGCCGCTGCCAAAAGCCCCCTGGAAGTCGCCCTCAACACCGAGCACGAAACCACCGCCAAATTGATAATTGTAGCCGAGCTGTCCGCCGGCCTCGAAGGCGTTACCACTCCCCGAGAAACTGGTCGTCCCGCCGTTGAATGACCCGGAGCCGGAGCTCCAGGCGTAGCCGGCGTTGGCGCCGAGATAGAAGCCGGTCCAGGAGAACACGGGGGCCACCGGGACGTAGGTGGCGGGCGCCTGCGGCGGCGGATAAGCGGGAGGGCCGGGCAGGTCGGCCGCCGATGCCGCGCTTACCGCACCCACGAGAAATGCGCCGACCGCCAGCGTCAGCCGGAAACGAGGCATGATGAACTCCCCATTGTTCGTCATCGTTACCAAACCTTACGCCCCCGAACGTTAACTAGCAGTGAGGCACCTTAACCCACTCGTCGCAGATTCGGTAGCTTCACGCATCGGACGATTTGCATTAACAGGCGGTTAATGAAGGCCAAAAACTTTGGGCCATAACCGCCAAGCGAGCCGGTATCACCGGCACCACGCCGCCCAGTGCGGACGGACATGGCCGTAGGCCAGCGTTTGCCACCAGCCAACGCGGCACGCCGGATAGTAGTGCGGATTGGTTACGGCATACGAATAGCGCGCGCGGTGACGATAGGGTTGAGCCGACGCTGGCGCTGTTAGCCCGCCGATCACGAGCAGCACGGCACAGATCGCAACAGTAAGCTTGGCAAACCGCTTCACTTCACCGCTCCATACACGCTGGCGCCTAAGGTCGCAGGAGCGACCACGGCACCGAAGATGTTGAAGAACTTCTGCAGCGGATCGGACGAGGCATTCGACACGTAGAGTATATCCTTGTCCTGCATGGGGAACGAGCGCGCAAGGAAGAACGAGTTGGTGTCGCGAAGGTTCAGTTGATAAATCACCGGCACCAGATTGCCCTGCGACGGCAGCGGCCGTTTCGGATCGATCTGTTTGACGAGCTTTGTCGGCTCAAAGCGGAGCAAGAAAATACCGGCCGGATCGGCGCGGAAATCGAGCAACCCGCCGGACTTGGCGATCGCCTCCTCGAGCGTGATGCCGGCGGCATCGAACGGCACTTGCGCGTTGCGCCCGGTGCTTCCAAAGGCCGTGAAAGTCTGCGGGTCACGCACGACCGTGATGTCGTCGCCCGGCATGGCGTAGACGTTTTCTTCCGGGTGGGCGAGGATGGTGTTGTAGGCGACCGACACCGTGCGCCGGCCGCGCGTTAAGCGGATAAACGCATCGGTTGGCGGAATACGAATGCCGCCGGCGGTCGCGATCACGTCAAGGATCCGGTCGCCTTTGGTGGAGAGCGGCACGCGGGCGCCGTTGGTGACTTCACCGCCAACGGAAACTGTATTGCTCAAATTCTTCGCGATGGTGACGACGACCTGCGGTTCGATCGCCTTATGCGCGAGCGCCTGTACGATCTCCTGTTCGACCTCCGCCGGTGTCATGCCGGCGACTTTCAAGCGGCCGGCATAAGGCACTTCGATGGTGCCGTCGCGGGCGACGACCTGCTCGGGAATCGTCGCCGTGCGCGAGCCGGCCGATACCCCGAGTTGGGTCGGTGCAGCCGAGAACAATCCACCGGCGGCAGCTTCCCAGATGGTCACGACGACGGAGTCTGAGACGCCGATGCGCAGGTCGGGCGCCGGGCGGCCGGTGGTGAACACGCGCTTGAACGACTCCCTCGGCTGCGAGGCGGTGATGCTGGCGACCCGCTCGTCGAGGTTGACCAGAACATAGCCGTTCAGTGCGCCGGGGACCGATTCTTGCGCGGCAACGTCGCTGGATAGCGGCCCGGAGCCGGGCAACGCCGAGCAGCCGGCGAGCGCAAGCGGCAGCGCCAGCAGAAGAAAAGACCATGCAAGGAATCGCAGCCCCATCAGAGCGTCAGTTCCCCCAACCGCGACATCCGAATCCCACGTTGCGCAGGATATGATTGAAAAATAGCCCCTCTGGGGAAAGAAACCGTCTCTGAACGTTTCACGAACCCATCCCCGGATGGCGAGGAAGTAACCGATAATTTACGAGACTTAACGCAAAGTTACTAATCCATTATAGCCGTGGGGCAAGTGGCTTACCGACCCGATTGCGGCCTTAAATTGGCCGCTTGCTGAAACGAATCAGCGGGCCGCGCCGATCGCGAACCGGAACCTTGGCCGGAAACCGACCGAACGGCATTGCTAGCGAGCGGTCTTGATCGCCGAGACACCCGCTCGCGCCCGAGCTAGAGAGGCCAGTGGCCGCGCCGCGAACTGGTCACGTGATCGAAAGGCTGACGCGCGTATAGGGGCCGTTGGTCATGGTGATCAGCCAGCCGATCGAAAAGGGCCGGTATCGCGTGGGCTTAAAGCCGAGCCGGCGATAAAACTCTCGCACAAATGCAATATCCATACGCACGTCGGCTTCGATCGCCTCGGCGCCATATTGACGCGCAATTCGGCATAACTCACCGATCAAGGCAGACCCCACGCCGCGACGCTTAAAGCCGTCGAATGCATCAAGGCCGACAATGTAGAAATCGCTCGTGCCGGTTCGCATCTCCACATAATTGAACAAAGCCCAGTACCAGACACCCGCCACACCCAGTGTGTTGACGAAATCGGCAAGCCGTGGCGCGACCGGCCCGGAGCCACGGAAGTTGAAGCTTGCCATCCCGGCAATCTTGCCATCGAGCAGGGCGACGATGATGTGGCCTGGACGCAGGCTCGGAGCAAACAGAGCCCGACGCGCGGCGCCCTGGATTTCCTGCCCCAAGGTTCCGCGGGCCTCGGCGGCGAGCGCGTGTGCCGCCTCTCGCAATCCTGGCGGCAATGTCGGGCTATCCAAGGGCAAAACGGTGATCGCTCGGCTCATGACGATATAGATCGGCGATGGCAGTCACTCGCCTGCCGTGTCGTCGTCCAAAGGTCGCTAGGATTCACGGCGAGCGACTTCTGACAAAAACGCTTCGATGCCGGTGAAATAATCATTCCAGGTTCTCGGCTTGTATGTTGAGGCTCGCATGCGATCCGCCGATTTCGCGCTCTTGGAAAAAGCTTCAATCCGAGAAAGCCACTCGTCGGCGTTGTCGCCCGCGATATAGGTTACATCGCCATCCTTGCCGGCTTCCCGGTGCGCTGGAATATCCGAGGCGAGCACCGGCGTTCCTTGCGCGAGCGCTTCAACGATTGGCAGGCCAAAACCTTCGGCCAGCGACGGCATCAACAGGGCTCTCGCGTTGATCATCAACTGACGCAAAGCCGGCGTGGAAAGTCCGGAGGCCAAGACCACATGGCCGTGGATCGCTGTACAATTCCGGAAAAAATCAACGATGGGACGGCTGGTCACGCCGGGAAATCCGGCGATCACGAGTTTCGGCGCTTGCGCCTCGTTCCGGGCGACGAGCTTCTGCCAAATCTGCATGAGCAACAGCTGGTTTTTGTGCAGATCGATTTCGCCGCAAAGCAGAAAATAGTGCGTGTTCACGAGTTGTGGATCATTAATCGCTGGCCCTAGAAACTCCGGCGACACCGGCAATAATTCAACGTGAATGGGAATGTCGTTGCGCCGACGTTGCGTCATGGCTTGCCGAACCGACGCCTGAACCGCACGACTTGGAACGATCAAGGCTCGCGCAAATTCGGCGGTATTTGTCACCAGCGCCCGGTGTAGCCGGATTCCAATTGGCAAGTGATGATCGGGATATTCGATCGGAATGAGATCATGCAGCATAAAGACGCTGCACACATCGGGTCGGCGGTTGAGCCACATCAACGTCGGGCGAAAGACTTCGAGTTGCCCGACATTCAAATAGATTGCCCGTTTCGGCAATTGCCTGCCGACTGACCGGCCAAACGCAAAACCCGTCGCCGACAAAAGCCGGCCAAAGCGGCGGCCTCGGTCGATAAATGTCGGCTTCAGGCGCGCATCATGCGACAGCGGCTCAACCTCGTGACCATCCAAAAAAGCCTTTGTTCGCACATAAACCTTGTCATCCGCCGGCGAAATTGTCTCTTGCCATTGTTGCTCAAGTTCGGCGATGCCGCGGAGCGCGCGTTCCCGTTCGAAGTATCGTACTCCCCAGCTCGTCGGTATGACGGGGACGCATTCGCCTCCCCAGTGGTTGAGGAAATGGCGAGCGTAGCCGAGTTCAACCCGATCAATGCCGCGTGGAGTGAAGCGGATCGGGCCCAACGCGAGATTGGTGAGATCGAGCGCAACAAGTTGCTTCATTTACTTGATCCCAACCCAATCGGCTTCACGACCAGTGAAATCTAATCGTTGAGCCTCTAATCGTTGAGTCTTGCGTCGATTTACTTCGCAAATCAGCAGGCGATAATACGCATCTCCCATCGGACGGCGGAGACGTATCTTCGCTTTATGACCCTGGCTATCGAACCCTGTTGATAGCGCTACCTCCCACCGCACACAGGAGCAAGGCGGGGCAAATACGGCTAGCTTGACTGGTAGGGGCGCAGCCGCTCACATCCGCGCGCGATGCATCCACGTGCCGCCAAACAATTTTATCTGGTCCCGGAAACGGGCATCGAGGTCATTAATGGGCAAACCTTCGCTGCCGCGTGTCCAGCGTGGTTTCGCATCGAGCCGATCGCCGCGCTCGCGCGTCATAACTGGATTCGGCTTCATTACTCGGCGAGCTTCTTTGACGAGCCGGT